>DASCOW010000445.1:0-2265 GCA_036012205.1 Verrucomicrobiota bacterium | reverse complement strand
AACCGCCGATGCTCGGTTCCGTTCGTATCGGCCCTGACTTGGCCAACATCGGCGCTCGCACCACGCGTGAGGCGTTGATGAGCCTTCTCCTGAACCCGGCATCGGCCAGGGCGGGTGCCAGGATGCCGCAGCACCGGTTCCTGTTTGAGCGTGTCGCCAAGGGGGAACAGGGGCGGCACATCATTCGCGATGGAGAGCAAGCCTACAAACCGACCGAGGATGCTGAGGCGCTGGTCGATTACCTGATGAGCCTGAAGGGCGCGAACTATCCGTTGGCCGAGGCTCCAGTCAACAAACCTTTTACTTCCTCCATCCCGGAGTCGGCTTCTACCGACAAATAAACCAGTAACACGCGAGTAACGATGGCGGCCAACGAAATCAACATAGACAGCGACAAGTCCAGCAACGGTGTGGATGGGCCGAGGCCGTGGGTGTATGTCTTGATGGTGGTGACACTGTACTGGGCCATCAACTATCTAGACGCTCACAGCGGAGGCTTCAATGCCAAGGTCTACGCACCGCACAGGGACGCTGTTGAGGTTGCCAGCTTGAAGGTGGAAAAAACTCCGGAGGAACAGGCGTTTGAGAGCGGTGCCCGGCTTTATCGCGGAGTCTGTGCTGCCTGTCATCAGCCCAACGGCATGGGCAATGACAACGCGGGATTCCCGCCGCTGGCGAATTCCGACTGGGTGCTCTCCTCCTCGCCGGATCGCATTATCGCGATCGTTGCAAATGGATTGCAGGGTCCCGTGGATGTGGCAGGGAAGACCTACAACAAGATCGCCATGCCGGCGCAGGGAGTCGCGTTGAGCAACGAAGACATCGCCGATGTGCTCAGCTACATCCGCAGCAACAGCGACTGGGGCGATGCTCACAACCTGCCGATGGTGACACCGGAACAGGTCAAGGCCGTTCGTGACACCATAGCCGACCGCTCCGCAGTGTGGACCGCTGACGAGTTGAAACAGCAGTTCCCCGACAGCCAGTAGGCTGCACTACTCCCGGGCGGTACCAATTGTCCGCCTCGAGACTCCCCCTTTCTGCCTGACCGTGTCATGATCCTCTCAGGATGACGTCTCGCTATTTGGCTATCGACCTTGGCGCTGAGAGCGGTCGAGTGATGCTCGGCACGCTGGAGGATGGTCGTCTCGAGATTCGGGAGCTTTCCCGATTCAGTAACACGCCGATCCGCGACGGCGAGCGGATTTACTGGAACCTCCCATCGTTGCTCGACGGCATCCGTATCGGCTTGGCCAGGGCCGGTGCGCTTGGCCAGGCGATCACCAGTGTGAGTGCTGACGCCTGGGGTGTGGACTATGTGCTCCTCGACGAAGCCGGCGAAATCATCGAGCCGGTGTTTCACTACCGCGATCCCCGAACGGCGGATGGCGAAAAAGCCGCGTTGGCCAAGGTCGATTGGCCGACCCTTTTTGAGGAGACCGGCATCCAGTACATGCTGCTGAACACCAGCATCCAACTGTGTGCTGAGACGCTCACGCGCCTGACCAAGGCCTCCAAACTACTCACGATCGCCGACGCCATCCATTACTTCCTCTGTGGCGTGGCCAGGATCGAGGTGTCCATGGCTAGCACCACGCAGCTATACAACCCGCGCTTGGCCAACTGGAGTGACAAGCTCATCGACGCGCTGGCTCTGCCACGTTCCCTGTTCCCCGACGTGGTAAATTCGGCGACAACGCTTGGATCGCTCAAGCCCGACTTGGCCGCCGAGACCGGCTTGGCCACGCTCAACATCGTCGCGTCACTCTCCCACGACACTGCCAGCGCGATCGCCGCCGTGCCAGGCGAGGGCGAGCGCTGGGCTTACATCAGCTCAGGCACTTGGTCGTTGCTGGGGATTGAGCTTTCCGAGCCGATCATCAACAACCGCTGCCGCGAACTCAACTTTACAAACGAGATCGGCTACGGCGGCTCCGTTCGCCTTCTCAAGAACATCGTCGGACTCTGGCTTGTGCAGGAATGTCGGCGCGCTTGGGCCGAACAGGGAAACGAATTCAGCTACGCTGACCTTGCCGAACAAGCTGTCGCCGCCGAGCCTTACCGCTCCGTGATTAATCCATCCGATCCGCGCTTCCTCTCGCCGGACGATATGCCGCAACGCATCGTCGATGCCTGCCACGAGACCGGCCAGCCGGTTCCCGAGACGCCCGGCGCAATCGTCCGCTGCGCGTTGGAGAGTCTTGCGCTGCTGTACGCCCGCACCCTTCGTGAGTCGGAGCAACTCGTCGGCTGGCGGGCCGACAC
>DASCOW010000444.1:0-5849 GCA_036012205.1 Verrucomicrobiota bacterium | reverse complement strand
AGCAGTCCAGGCGGCACGGGTCAATTCGTTGTCGTGATGCACGGTCACCCTCCCCTCGGCACGCACCTGCACCTTGGCTTGCGGATCAATAAAAAGCCATGCGACCCTCGGATCCTTACGGAAGCCGGGCACCTTCGCCGAGCGAACATCGGTCTGCGCGGTGAACTGCCGTGCCGCCAAATCGACTGTGCGCAGCACCATCGTGCGGACACTCGGCCCGGCGAGCCCCTGCGTGCCCAACGTCGGCAATCGCCACGGATGCTCAGCCTGGCCGGGCGCCTTGGCCAAGTCGTCCCAGATTTGCTCGATTACGGTTTGAAGCTCATAGCCATTCATCCGCTTGGCCGAGTCAACGGCGAAACCCGGCCGGTCGAAAGCCAAAAGTGCACCGCAACCGAACTTGGTTTCGTCTGGAGCCTGCCGTAAATTGCCGCCGCGCCGATGGCCAAGTCGAGTCGAGAACATGTGTACGGATTGAACCCCGCCTTCGAGGTGTTGCGGTCGGGGAAGCGTCGCGTGTACTCAGCCCACCTCAACGAGGGCATGCGCGACAACGCCCGCGTAAAAAAATTGCTCGGCGTTCTGGATCGCCACAGCGTCGAACTCGAGTGGACGGACAAAGGCCGCCTGATGCAACTCTCCGGCAGCCGCGACCACCAGGGCGTCGTCCTCAAGACATCGCTCTACCCGTACGCGAAGTTCGACGAACTGCTCGGCGTGCCGCGCATGCTGATGCTCGACAACGTCGAGGATCCGCACAACGTCGGCGCCATCCTGCGCAGTGCCGAGGTCTTCGGCTTCACCTCCGTTTGCCTGCCGAAGAAGGGTGTACCGGAAGTTTACCCGTCAGTGGTCAAAGTCAGCGCCGGGGCGACGGAGTTCATGAAAATCTGCCGGAGCGACTCGGCCAACGGCTACGCCCGAAAAGCCGCCGAGGCCGGCTACCGCATCGCCGCACTGGACATGGCAGGCAAATCGTCGCTGGAGACAGTCGCCACAGCCAAGCCGGAGAAACTGCTGCTCGTCATCGGCGGCGAGGATCGTTCCGTCGGCCAATACATCCTCAACATGGCCGACGACGTGGTGGGCATCGCCCAACGAGGCCGTGTCAACTCGCTCAACGCCTCCGTCGCCGCCGGCATCGCCATGTTCGCCCTTGGCCAGGCGGAGTAGCTCTCTATAATTCGGCCGTGGTTCATACTGGAATTGGTTACGATGTGCATCGCCTTGTGGAGGGGCGGCCGCTCTGGCTCGGGGGTGTGGAGATCGAGCATGACAAGGGGCTCGACGGGCATTCCGACGCCGATGTGCTGTTGCACGCGATCTGCGACGCGGTATTGGGAGCGATCGGCCACGGCGACATCGGCAGTTATTTTCCGCCCAGCGAGCCGCAGTGGAAGAATGCCCCGAGCCGGCTGTTTCTCCAGAAAGCCGCTGAACTGGTGGCCGAAGCCGGCGGCTCGATTGTAAATATCGACGCCACGCTGATCGCCGAGGCGCCAAAAATCCTGCCGCACGTTCCGGCGATGAAAAACGCGGTCGCCCACGCGCTCCTCATTTCGCCGGAGAAGGTGGGCATCAAGGCCACGACAAATGAGTTGCTCGGTTTCATCGGGCGTGACGAGGGGATGGCGGCGATGGCGGTCGCAGGTATCAACCTGCCGGATTGACATGGGAGCCAAAGGCGAGATCAGCTGGAAACGGCGCGATGAGTACGGCGACCGGATGGAGTGCTACGCCCGCAACGAACGCGGCACATGGAAATTTTTCCGCCGCGAACGGCGTTTCGAAAACTGGGAGACGTATCCCGAGCCGGCGTTTGAGGATTGGATGGAGCTGCTCGACAGCGTACGGCGGCGCATCCCGAGGCGCAAGATGGAACCGGCCGACGAACACCGGCTCGTCCGCACGATCAAGGAGAAGTTTCCCGACCAAAAAGATCAGGTCTGATCGCCGTCAGGCATCGATGTCCTCGGGCCGTACCTCTAGGCATTCGTCCTGATCCTCCCAAACCACTGTCGGGTAGAACTCAAGCAACGCCGGGGCCAGTTGGGAGCCGGCTTGTGCCAGCATTTTTTCTGCAGCTTGAGCTGCCACCTCGAAAACCCTGTCGTAGTCGGGCGGCAGTACTTTGCCGTCGTCCTCCCAGTGCGCGATGGAGTGCGTCTTGTCGTAGATAGACGACCATGAGTCGAGCTTCTGCCTTATTTCATCCGGCAAATCCTTGAATTTCACGCACGTTTCGTTGCAATGCTTGCAAAGCAGACCGACATCGAACACGTCCCGGGATAGCAGCGGCAGCAGTGGAGCACGGCAACATTCGACGGCGGTGTAGTCGGCGGGGATGATCGCCATGCCTTTGAGCCAGATTTGCCGTTCGTGTGCCACGCCTGCCGCCAGATCATAAGCCAGCATCAGCGGATGGGAGAGCCGCCAGATCTGGCCGGAGAACTGCCCAAGAGTTTGCGCCATCCAGCGTGCGAGCGACAAGTCATCCATCTCCATGAACACGTTGCGATACTCGTTCCACAACAGGTCGTGTTTGGGGAGTTGCTCGTCGGCCATCGGGGCGCAACAGTACGTCTTGGGTTGGCCAAGTGAAAGGCAAACTGACGACCGGCTTGGCCAAGCGCCGGCTTGCCGCTACAACTGCCGCTGTGTCCGAACCTACGGCAAATCCCCTTGACCAACCGGTGGCGGCGCTGCCCGGCGTTGGCGGCGAGCGCGCGTCGCGCCTGGTCAAGCTCGATATCCGCACAGTAGGCGACCTGCTTTGGCACGGGCCAAGGCGCTACGAGGATCGCAACCAGCCGCACGAAGCCAAGAGCCTGGCCCAAGGCGATGATGCGACCGTCGCCGGCACCATCGTCGCGGCCGGCGTCAAGCGAATGCGTTACGGCAAAAACCTGTTTGAGTTCATCCTCGACGACGGCACGGCGCGGCTGCATTGCCGCTGGTGGAACATGCCGTACATGGAGCGCTACTATAAAAACGGCGACTTCGTCCACGTGCACGGCAAGATCAAGGGCCAGAAACCGCGCACGATGAATCACCCTGAGGCCGAGGTATCCGAGGAGGGCGAGGAGTTCATCCACCTGAAGCGCATCGTGCCGGTGTACCGGCTGACTGACGGCATCAAGCAGCGCTGGCTGCGCGGCGTGCTGTGGCATGCCGTCGAGCAGTTTGCCGAGCAGGCACCGGACACCAATGCCGAGCTGCTTGCCAGGGATGACAGCCACTGGCTGCCGCTGCCTGAGGCGTTCAAGACGGCGCACTTCCCCGATGACTTCAGCCAAATCGAACTAGCGCGCGAACGCTTGGCACTGGAAGAGTTCATCCGGTTTCAACGGCAAATCCGCGAAAGGCGAAGAACATTTCAGGCCAAGGTCAAGGCGCTGCCGTGCGACGGGGACAATCGACTGGTAACGCCGTTTTTGAGTGCACTTGGCTTTGAATTTACCGGCGCGCAGCAACGGACTTGGGGAGAGATCGCCCGTGACATGGCCGGCTCGCACCCGATGCGCCGATTGCTGCAGGGCGACGTCGGCTCCGGCAAAACTGCGGTCGCCGCCTGCGCTGCGCTGCGGGCGATCGAGAGTGGCTTCAGCGTGGTCGTACTCGCACCGACGGAGATTTTGGCCGAGCAACATTACCGTGTTTTCGGCAAATGGCTTGAGCCACTCAGCATCCCCGTGCATCTGCACACCGGCGCAAAAAAACGATGGGCGACCCCGGCCAAGCCGAGTTGAACATGGAAAACAGTGAGCTGCAGCCGCTCGTCATCGGCACCCACGCACTCGTCGAGGACAAGTTTGCGCTTGATAACATCGGGCTCGCGATCATCGACGAACAACACAAGTTCGGCGTCGAGCAACGAAAGAAGCTCGTCCGCAAGGGGCAGTACCCACACGTGCTCGTGATGACGGCCACGCCGATCCCGCGCACGCTTGGGCTGACAGTTTACGGCGATCTCGACATCTCGCTGATCGACGAGTTGCCACCAGGTCGTGGCCAAGTCCGCACGCATATCCGCACACCGGAGGGCCTGCCCAAGGTGTGGAATTTCATCCGCGACAAACTGGCCGAAGGCCGACAGGCGTACGTTGTTTATCCGCGCGTCGATGACGAAGGTGGTGGCAGCCTCAAGGCAGTCAACCAAGAACTCGAGAACGTGCGCAAGCAACTCACTCCTCACGCCGTCGGCCTGCTGCACGGACGACTGAAGTCCACCGACAAAGAGCAGGTCGTCGCCGCTTTTCTCGCTGGAAAAATCAAGGTATTGCTGGCGACGAGCGTGATCGAGGTCGGCGTTGACATCCCCAACGCGACAATCATGCTCATCGAAAATGCCGATCGGTTTGGCCTTGCGCAACTGCACCAACTGCGCGGGCGAATCGGCCGAGGTACACACGAGTCGCACTGCATCCTCGTTGCCGACAAGGCCACGGACGAGGGTCGGCGACGGCTCGAGGTGATGGAGAAAGGCGGCGACGGCTTTGTGCTGGCCGAGGAGGATTTACGCCAACGCGGCCCGGGCGAACTGCTGGGCCAAGCGCAGAGCGGCCTACCGGATTTCAAGTTCGGCAACCTGATCGACGACTGGCGCCTGATCCAAAAAGCCCGCGACCTCGTCGCTCACGAGCCCGCCGACTAACCGCCGAACAATCGGACGAAATTTTCCTCCACGCGCTTGACCAAGTCTTCGGGTGGGTGGCCAAGCGACTCGGCGGCCGCCTCGTACACAGCGGCGATATTGGCCGGGTGGTTCATCTCCTGACCAAGCACATGGGAGACGCGCTCATCCGGCAATGCCTGGTCAGGGGCGTCGGTCTCGATGAGCAACCGGTCGGTCGGCACTTGTCGGAAGGCATTGCGTCGCCGCGTTTTGCGTTCCTGCACAAAGGCACCGGGGAAGCTGAAGTACGCCCCGAGCTTGGCCAGCGGTTCGACCATTTCCGCCGGTCCACCGTAGCTGTGCAGCAGGAACCCACGCTTGGGCAACGGGCCGTCGCAGAGCAACTCGTGCAGCCGCCCCCATGTCTTGAGGCAGTGGATGCTGGCGGGGAGGTTCCGCTCCGCCGACAGATGGAGTTGGGCGGTGAAAACCTCCTCCTGCTCCTCGTAAACCAAGCCGGGCTTCCAGCGGTCGAGGCCGATTTCGCCGACCGCGCCTGGCCAAGCGTCAAGTTGCTGTTTGAGCTTGGCCAGCCAATCCGGCGACCGCTCGTCGACGCACCACGGATGCAGTCCGAAACTCGGCAGGACGCAGTCGTGCCACTTGGCTAGGGTGGCAACGGTCGACCAGTCGCTTTCGCAGGTGCCGTTGACAACCATTTTGGACAAGCCAACGGCTGCGCAGTCGGAAATCAACTTCTCCTGCCGGTTACCGAACCGGGCATCCTGCAAATGGTTGTGCGCGTCGAACAGCCGCATCGAGATTAGCGGCTAATCATCGAAGCGAAGCCGGAAGAATTGCGCTTGGCCCAGCCTAGCTTCGAGGGGAAAATCCAGCAACGCAGTGTTGTCCGGAACACGCATGGCCAGGCTCCACGAAAGGAGATCATTGGTTTTCTCGACGACGGCCGTCGAGCCGATCGGCAACTCGGTGGTCAACGCGAACCCGTTTTCGTCCGGAATAATGTTGAGTTGGATGCCGGCCTGTTTGCGCTTTTGCCGGTACTTAGCATCGGGGAGCCGGGTGGGGATGTTGTACTTTGGATCGGTGAGAATTTTGACGACCGCCTTGTCTTTGGCGCGCAGTTTTTCAGGTGTGTTGAGTTTCCATTCGTGCCCGATGTCTCGCCCGCGATTTTTGAAGTCCTGTCCGTCAAGAAGGCTGGTAAGCGCCC
>DASCOW010000443.1:0-3459 GCA_036012205.1 Verrucomicrobiota bacterium | reverse complement strand
CGACCGGCAGCATCGGCTTGGGCAACTCGTCGGTGAGTGCCCCCATTCGGGTGCCTTTCCCGGCGGCAAGGATGACGGCCTTCATGCGCCGAACTTGTCGAACATCAACGCGTTGGCCTGCATCAGGCGGATGAGGTGCTTGGCCTCGATAATGCCAATCGATCCGCGGTTGGCGTGGGTCTCGGTGAAGCGATCCAGCTTGTCTGAGCCGCTGGTGGCCGAGTGCAGCAGCACAGGCTGCGGATGCCACGAGTGGCCCTTGAGCGCGCACGGTGTCGAGTGGTCGCCGGTGATGGCGATGACGTCTGGTTTTTTGTCGAGTAGGATCGGCAGCGCCTTGTCGAAGTCTTCGATTGCCTTGGTCTTGGCCTCGAAGTTTCCGTCCTCGCCGTACATGTCGGTGTACTTGTAGTGGACGAAGAAAAACTCGTATTTATCGTACAGTTCGACGTACCGCACAAACTGCTCCTCGATCGTCTGCGGCCCCTCGTGCTTGGTCATTCCGACGAGTTGGGCGAGGCCCTTGTACATCGGGTAAACCGCGAGGCACGCCGGGCGCATGGCATAGCGCTCGGCGAACAATGGGATGTCCGGTTGGTGCGCGATGCCGCGCATGAGGAAGCCGTTGGCCGGTTCCATGCCGGCGAGCAACGGCAGGGCGGCCTCGTAAAACTCGCCTACCAGCTTCGCGGCTTTTTGCGCCTTGGCACAGTCCAGGTTGTCCGGTTGCGACTCGGCGATCGGCAGGCCTTCGCGGTGCGGATCGGTGTCGCTCAACGGTCCGGCCAAGTCGGCGCCGCGGAAGATGATGACGAAGCGGTGGCCCTTGCCCGGTGTGATGATTACCTCGGCGTCGCCGAGTTGCTTGATATTCTCCGAGAGCTTGGCGCAGCGCTCCTCGCACAACTCGGTCTCGATGCGGCCGGCGCGCCGGTCGGTGACCAAGCCGCCGGCGTCGAGCGTGCAGAAGTTGGCCCGCGCCGCGACGTCGCCCGACTGCAGTTCCAGGCCAAGGCCAAGCGCCTCGATCACGCCGCGACCGACCTCTACCTCGATCGGGTCGTACCCGAACAGCCCGAGGTGGCCGGGGCCGCTGCCGGGCGTGATGCCGTGCGCGGCGGGGATCAGCCGGCCCTGCGCCGAGTCCTTGGCCAAGGCGTCGAGGTTGGGCGTGGCCGCCGCCTCGAGTGGAGTTTTGTAATCCGTGGCGGCAGTGGCGATATCGCCGAGGCCGTCCATCACCAACAGAGCCATTTTTGCCCCGTTCTTCAGCGTTAAATCAGAGTAAATCGAATCGATGCTCATAAAAAATCGCGCTTGGCCAAGCGCGGGTGGATTGTGCTGACCTTGGGGGCGGGGGTCAACCAGTTCGGAGGCTGTGGGTTAGGAAAACGGTGAATAACTTGACCAGATTGGCCCGAAGGAAGCACAACCCATTGTGGTTAAAGGAATAACATGCTGCTTTATCTTGTGTATTTAGACTTTACTCGATAGGTTAAATTGGCTCTGATTCGCCGCGACGTGTATTTAAAGAATCTCACGGCCTTGGGCTTCAAATCGTTTGCAGACAAGACATCGATGGACTTTCAGCCGGGCGTCACGGCGATCGTCGGCCCCAATGGCTGCGGCAAGTCGAATGTATCCGACGCGCTGCGGTGGGTGTTGGGCGAGCAATCGGCCAAAGCGCTCCGAGGCTCTGGCATGGCGGACGTGATTTTCAACGGCACCGACCAACGTAAGGCGCTGGGCATGGCGGAGGTGTCGCTGACCATCAGCGGGATTGACGCCGACCAGCTCAAGGCGGCCGGAGTCGATTTGCCGTACAACGAAGTTACGGTGACGCGTCGGCTTTTCCGTGATGGCGGCAGTGATTATTTCATCAACAAGGTGGCATGCCGACTCAAGGACATTCAGCAGTTGTTCATGGGCACTGGAATGGGGCGGGCCAGCTATGGCATCATGGCGCAGGGCAACATCACCCAGCTCATCTCCAGCAAGCCGGATGACCGGAGGTTGGTGTTTGAAGAGGCCGCCGGCATCACGCGGTTCAAGACGCAGAAAAAAGAGGCGCTGCGAAAGCTCGACTATACCGAGCAAAACCTGCTGCGTGTGTCCGACACCATCCGCGAAGTCAAGCGTCAGATCGGCTCGCTCCAGCGCCAGGCCGGCAAGGCCAGGCGTTACAAGGAGGCCATGGACGAACTCCAGAGTCTGGAGAGCCAGTTTGCCCGCCATCAGCTTGGGGAGATTCAGGAAACCATCCGACAATGCGAACAGGCCATCAGCGAGTTCAAGGGCAAGTCGGATGACTTCACCGGTGCGATCGAGAGCGAAGAGGCGCTGATCAATCAGGCACGGCAACAGCGCGGCGCGATCGAGAAAAAGATGAGCGAGGCGCAGGAAAACGGCGCCAACCTTCAGGCTGAACTCGAGCGGCTCGAGAGCCGAATCCAGTTTAGCCACGAGCGCATCCGCGAACTGGACGAACAAGTTGCCAAGGCCCACGGCGACATCGCGCAGGCCGAGCAGCGACGCAGCGACGCCGAGCAGGAATTGGCCGAGATGCAGGGCAAACTCGGCAACGCGGACAACGCTGTCGGCGACAAGCACCGCGCCGTCGATGAAAAACAGGTCGCCTGCAATGCCATCGAGGAGGAGCTTGGCCAACGGCAGGAGACGCTGCGCCAGACGCAGTCCGAGTCGTACAGCGTCGCACAGGAACTGACCCGCGTGCGCAACGAGATCAACTCGATCGATTTGCAGAAGCGAGGCAACACTGTTCGGCTTGAGAAACTTACGTCGGAGAAAACCCAGCTTGAGGAGGAGTCGGCGAAACTTCGGGAGCGGCTTGGCCAGTTTTTCAGCGACGTCGAGAGCCGCCGATCCACCGCCCAAAGCCATCGCGGCACTGTCGAGGAACGCCAGCAGCGCCTAGTCGAACTACAGGAGCGTTTGGCTAAGCTGACTGTTGAATTGGACGATTTACTGAGGGTTCAAGCCGAAAAACGCTCGCGCCTAAACGTGCTCAAACAATTGCAAGCTTCCAACGAGGGCGTCAGCGCCGGGGCGCAGGCGGCCATCAGTGAGTCTGAGGCCGTGCTTGGTCTTTTGGCCGATCAAATCCGTGTGCCGGGAGAACACGTCGTCGCTGTCGAGGCTGCGCTTGGCCGACACCTGCAGTTGGTCATCACGCGGCAGGCCACCGATGCTCAGTCGATTTTGGCATCGCTGAACGAAGGCAAAAAGGGGCGGGCGGACATCGTCGCCCTCGATCTGATTTCCGGCGGTGCACCGCCTGCGATCGACGCGGCCAAGCTGGATGAGTTTGGCGGCGTGGCTGCGCTTGGCCAAGTGGGATGTGACGCCGCAGTTCAGCCGTTGCTCGACCGGCTGCTTGGCCGCCTGGTCATCGTGCCCGATCTCGACGCTGCGATGCGCGGTCGTGAGCGGCACAGCGAT
>DASCOW010000442.1:0-1627 GCA_036012205.1 Verrucomicrobiota bacterium | reverse complement strand
GCTCGTAGGTGTGCGCTCCGAAGTAGTCGCGCTGAGCTTGCAGCAGATTGGCCGGCAGGCGTTCGCTGCGGAAGGCGTCGAAAAAGCTGAGCGCGGTCGAGAATGCCGGGGCAGGGATACCTTTCTTGGCGGCGGTGGCCACAACGTTGCGCCAACCGCGTTGGCTCTTGCGTATCTCGCGCTTGACGTGCGGGTCAAGCAGCAGGTTCGGGAGGCGTTTGCGTTTATCGAAGGCTTCCTTGATTTTGCCGAGAAACTGGCTGCGGATAATGCAACCGCCACGCCACATCAGGGCAATGTTGCCGTAATTGAGTTTCCAGCCGAACTCGGCGGCGGCGGCGCGAAGCAGCATGAAACCCTGCGCGTACGAGATGATCTTCGAGGCGTAGAGCGCACTGCGGATGTCGTCGATAAATTTTTCGCGGTTGGTCTTGATGACCGGTTTCGGGCCGCGAAGTTTCTTCGATGCAGCGACGCGATCATCCTTCATCGCGGAGATGCAGCGGGAGAAAACCGCTTCGCCGATGAGCGTGATCGGGATGCCCAACTCGGCAGAGTTGATCACCGTCCATTTGCCGGTTCCTTTTTGGCCGGCGGTATCGAGGACCTTCTCCACGAGAGGCGAGCCGTCGTCATCCTTGAACGCGAGGATGTCGCGCGTGATCTCAATGAGATACGAGTCGAGTTCGCCTTCATTCCATTCTGCAAAAACCTTGTGCATCTCATCGGAACTCATGCCGAGGCCTTCCTTCATCAAGTGGTACGCTTCGCAGATGAGTTGCATGTCGCCGTACTCAATGCCGTTGTGTACCATTTTGACGTAGTGGCCGGCGCCGTCGTTGCCGACCCAGTCGCAGCACGGCATGCCGTCATCCACCTTGGCCGAGATGGATTGGAAAATATCCTTCACGTAAGGCCAGGCGTCAGGGTGACCACCCGGCATGATCGACGGTCCGCGGCGCGCACCCTCCTCACCGCCGGAGACTCCGGTGCCGATAAAGAGGAACCCGCGGGTGCGCAGGTACTCGGTGCGCCGGATGGTGTCTTCATACAGTGAGTTACCTCCGTCTATGATGATGTCGCCCGTCTCGAGATAGGGGATGATGTGGTCAATGAAGTCGTCCACCGCTTGGCCGGCCTTGACGAGCATCATCACCCGGCGCGGGCGCTTGAGGTGACTGACCATCTCCTCGATCGAGTGGACACCGATGATGTTGGTGCCCTTGGCCTCGTCGGCGAGAAAGTCGTCCACCTTGGCCACTGTGCGGTTGTAGGCCACGACGGTGAAGCCGTGATCGTTCATGTTGAGGATCAGGTTCTGGCCCATCACAGCCAGCCCGATTAGTGCGATGTCTCCCTTGGGTTCCATTTCAGTGCGGTTGCTTTAGCCGTGAAACTGTAGTCGTTCGTCGTCGGCCAACAGGGTGTCAAGATTCTCCCAGCGGTTTTCGTTGGAGGCGTTAAAGGCGGTCAGGTAAATGGCAACCAGTTCCCGGTCGTGTTTTTTGAGCAACTGGTCAACCGCCTCATTGAGCCGTTCGTCCTCGATCGATTCCGGCAGGTCGTCCACCATGCCTTCTTCGTGTTCGATGCCTAGAATGCCAAGGAAATCGATGAGCACATCCTG
>DASCOW010000441.1:0-3493 GCA_036012205.1 Verrucomicrobiota bacterium | reverse complement strand
TAAATGTTGCCACTGTTGTTTGGGATACCTCGCCCTCCTACGGCGGTGCAACTGACCGGCGGTTTGTCCTTCATCGCCCAGGCGATCTTGTCCACGCTGTGCACAGCCTGCTCGACCAAGCCGTCACCACCGAGCCAGGCGAAGTTGTACCAGTTGCGCACCTGCCACTCGATATCACTCCACTCCGGCTTACGCGCAGATTCCGGCTGCATCGGTTTAACCGGGCCGGTCAGGTACGTGGCGTAAATCGACTGGATATCGCCGATCTCGCCACCGAGAATGCGCTCGTAAAACGCGCGACGCTCGTACTCGTAGCGCCAGCAGAAGCCAGCGACGATCGCCAGATTTTTTTGCTTCGAAATCTTCACTGACTCCATGATGGAACGCACGCCCGGCGCGTCGGTGGCCATCGGTTTCTCAATGAAACAATGCTTGCCAGCCTCAACCACGGCGCGGAAGTGCAGCGGGCGGAAGCCGGGCGGTGTCGCGAGCACCACCAAATCCACCCCGCTATCGATCAGCTTTTGGTAGGCGTCCAGGCCGACGAACTGGTGCGGTACATCCACTTTTTTCTCGTGCCGCTTTTTCAAGCCGGTTACGGCGCGCTCAACCCTGTCCGGAAACACGTCCGCCACCGCCGTCAACTTGACGTTGTCATCAGCCGTGAGCGCCTGATTGGCCGCGCCGGTGCCACGCCCGCCGCAGCCGACCAGCCCCACTCGAATGGTATCGCTGTTCTGCGCGAAGGCGCTTCCACGGGAAATCAGGCCGATTGTGGCAGCGCTGGCCACGGCGGCAGTGGAGGATGTCTTAAGAAAATCCCTGCGGGATGTCCCGGTGTCAGATATCGTTTTGTTAGTCATATAAATTCCTAAAAGCAAAGAGGCTACTCACCCCAAAAGTCGAGCGCAAGCCAAGCGCTTGGCCACGCCTATTTGATTTGCGAGAAATCAGTCCCGGCGAGAAAGTCATTCACGATCCGGTTCACAAGGCGACCGTCCTTGGTCGATTCCTTGTACACCTTCTGCCAGTTGGGATCGGCGAGAAACGCCTTCCACGCCTTGCCGCGCGCCTCGCGGCTGGAATAGGCGAGCATGTAAACCAGCTTGTTCTCCTTGTTGTCAGTCGGCACCCAGTAGCCAATATTGGTGATGCCATGCTTCTTGAATAACGCCACCGTGTGGTCACGAAACCGGGCCAGCAGTGCGTCCAGCTTGCCCTCATTGGCGTAGTAGGTGCGAATCTCGAAGACACGGTTTTTCTCCTCAGCCTGGGCGATGTCCAAGCCGGCGATCGGGCTGCAGAAAAACGCAGCCGCAAACAAAATAATAGCATGAGTTACTTTTGCCATGATTCAAATGGTACGCACTCATCGCAACATCTCCCGCCCCGCTTGTCAAAGGCTATTTGCGGTTGCGCCGCCTTGGCTTGGACCGAAGATCCCACGCCTCGACCCATTTTTCACCGGTAAACTCCATGTCGAAGTCGCTGACGAGTCTGCGGCTCATGTCGCCCAAGTGACCGGCGCCATAAAAAATACCGATCCGTTTTTTGCCCTTGGCCAACTGCTCGCGCAGCACCTCCAGCGCAATCAGGTTGCGCTCGGTGATGATGGTCGATCCCTTCTCACCCCCCAGTGTGTCGAGGATGTCCGTCGTGGCGAACTGCTGTGCCATCACCCGCTTCAGCGCTAACTCGCGGTTGCTGGAGAAAAACGCGAACAACAGGGCGAAGTCGTTCGCGCCGCCTTGCTTGTTCGCCCGCTGCTGCGCCAAGCCCTCCATGAACAACTGCATGAACATCGTGAAAAACGACTCGCCGCGATCCCTCATTTTCTGAGCAAACTCCTCGGGCGACATGTCGGCATGCACCATGTTCGGTGCGTCGTAGTCGATCCCGTCAAGCTGGAACGAAAGCCCGAGCATGTCCTTCGCGCCGAGTTGCATGCCGCCGATCACGGTCATGCCCGCCTCAAATCCCTTTTCCTCCGAGACTGAAGCTTCGCCTGCCTCGTCCGATTTTTCGGCATCGGTCTCCGTCGGCATTGGCCCGGACCGGGCGCGATCCTTCCAGCGCCTCGGCGCAGCTCCAGTTTCATCCTTCTCCGCCACCATCTCGTATAGCAGTGCGTCGTACTCCCGAAAACTCCTGTCCAGTTTTCTGAAATAAGCCTTGTCGCCGATGTGGATCGCGCCGATGAGATCGACCGTCACGCCGGCCTTGGCCAATTTCTCATCCGACAGCACGAACCGGAGGATCGGTGTGTCGAGCGACTGCGGAATGCGCGGCCGCTCCGGGTTCATCGTCATCCGAATAAATTTTTCGGGCAGCCCCGACGCCGGCTTGGCCTCCTCCGCAGCCGAGCCGCCGACCACACCCACCAGCGCCAACCCAACCAGCCAACCTGTCCATCGCTCCCTCATTTGCCGATACCCTACTTGGCCAAGCGGCAAATTGCCCTCCTAAAATACGGCTATGGCGGTAGTGGGTCAGTCAAGAAATAGACTTAACCAATATTGCTCTCAGCACTGCTAGAAATGGTGCATTATCCTTGTTGACGACTTTTCGCAGCACGAATAAAATCCAAGTCTATGAAGAAATCCACCCTAACTTTTTTAACGGCGGTTGTATTGGTGACAATTGGTTTTTCCCTCTCAACGACTCAGGCGGATGACAATGCGAAAATCCTTAAGCAACTTAACGGTACTTGGAAGGGAAGCGTCCTTAATGGAGCCCAAGGCCATGTCCTTGTCTTCAAGGGCAAGGGGGTTGCCGCGACACAGAATGCCAATGACCTTGGAGCGGGAGATTTGGTATTGGACAGTTCGAAGAAGCCGTGGACCCTGGACGCCAAGGGGACCAAGGGCGGGCACAAGGGCCAGGATCGCCTGGGCATCCTGACCGTTGATGGAGACTCCCTCAAGTGGTGCGTCTCACTCGGGAAAAGCCGTCCCGCTGATTTCGAGACAGGCGGCCAGAACTTCTGCCTAAGCTTAAAGAAAACGGATGACAATGCGAAAATCCTGAAGCAGCTTAATGGTACTTGGAAGGGAGGCGTGCTTAATGGAGCTCAAGGCCATGTTCTCGTATTCAAGGGTAAGGGGGTTGCCGCGACACAGAATGCCAATGACCTTGGGGCGGGAGATTTGGTACTAGACAGTTCGAAGAAGCCATGGACCCTGGACGCCAAGGGGACCAAGGGCGGGCACAAGGGTCAGGATCGCCTGGGTATCCTGACCGTTGATGGAGACTCCCTCAAGTGGTGCGTCTCGATCGGTAAAAACCGTCCCGCTGATTTCAAAACAGGTGGCCAGAACTTCTGCCTCAACTTAAAGAAAAAGAAATAACGCCACATAGCCATCCCTAGCCAGCCCCCTTGTTTATTCACAGTGCATACGGAGTGCACGTATTCTCAAGCAAACTGGCGAAAACCAATTCGCTCAATTTAGATGCGATATATTCGGCCTGGTGGCTGGGGGGGCGCTCAGCGATG
>DASCOW010000440.1:0-4795 GCA_036012205.1 Verrucomicrobiota bacterium | reverse complement strand
AATGCGCTCGATCTCCTCGAGCACGATCGACGTCGCATAAGCCACCGTGCGCGATTTGGACTGAAACCCCGCCCGAAACACGATCGGGTAAAACGCTCCTCCCGGAAACGCCGAACGGGCCGAGTAGGCCAATCCCTCGTCCGAACGCACGCGATTGGTAATACGAGACGTGAAACCGCCGCCGCCGAGCACGTCGTTCATCACTTGGATGGTGTAGAAATCCGGGTCGTCCCAGCGGATGCCCGGCAGCATGATCGACACGCGGCCCTGGTTCACGTCCTTGTCCACAATGTACACGCCCGGCTTGCCGTACTTTTGCACCTGAGGCACCGGCGGTGATTTTTTGCCGGGATACGGCCAAGCGGCAAACACGCCGTCGAGCCGCGCGAGCATCTCGTCGCGGTCAAAGTCGCCGCTCACCGAGACGATGAAATTTTGCGGATGTACCCAGTCGTGGTGGAACGCCAGCAGATCCTCCCGTCGAATACTCTCGAGCGATGCAGCTGTTGTGTGGCGGTTAAACCAAAAGTCATCACCGTACGCGAGGAAGTTACGCTCACGCGACTCGATGTTTTTCGAGTCGTCGTTTCTCTGCTTGAGCCTCTGCAACACCTGCATCTTGCGCAGCGCCATCTTGTCCTCCTGAAAACTGGGTGCGGCCAGCACAGCGCGCAAAATCTCGAAGCCGCGATCCGCGTCTTTCGACAGGAGGTTCAGACTAACGCTGCCGTTCAGGCCGCCAAAGTTACTCGATAGCCTTGCCGCGAGAAAATCCAGTTCCTCGTCCAGTTCGTCCGCCGGCGAAGAAGGAATGCCACCACGCGCCATCAGATGGCCAGTCAGACCGGCCAAACCCTCCAATCCTTCGGGATCGAGGTAACTTCCACCGCGTACGTTCACCGTCAGATCGATCAACGGCCTTTCGCGGTCGGGATAAATGTAAACAATCGCGCCTGATTTCAGATCCACGCGATAGTCGACCGGGTTTGGAGCATCATAAACCAGCGGCGGGAATTTCAGCTTCTCCGGCCGGTCTGGAATCTCCTGCGCTTGGCCAAGGGCAAACCCAAAGATCGCAGCCAAACCCAGCGTCGATTTCTGTTTCGTTGATAAACTCATATCTCTAAATCTTGCTACCTTTTTATTTGCTCAAATCGGCGATTCGCTCCGCCACTTTCACCATGATAATTTTCATCAAGCCCTGCTGTTTGCCATCCGCCTGGGCAAGCTGCGTCTCCATCGTCTCCAGTTGTTGCTGCAGACGCTCAAGATTTGTCTCCGACTTAATCTGACTGGAGATGCGACGCACGACCGCTTGCTGCTCCCCGCTCAAGCCAACCATCGCCGGGTCGTCCGGCAGTTTCGCCCCGGCCTTCCGCGTGAACGTTGCCACAGTGCGGTTCTCCCTCGTGAGATATTTCCCGGTCACGCGCTGGACGTCTTCCGCAGTGACCTTGAGGATGCCCGGGATCTCGGTGTTGATCGATTTCCAGTCACCCCCTCCCTCGTACTGGATCAGCTGCACGAGCAAATGAAAATTTGACGTTGTGCGGCGCACGGCCATGGCAGCAAAATTGTTTTTCACCTTCTGCAGTTCGCGCGCGGAGACAGGCTCGTTTTTCAATCGCTCGACTTGCGCATAAACTGCCGCCTCGACATCGCCCGGCGTTTTCGGGTCCTTGGCCTCACCGCCGATGTTAAACATGCCGGCATACTTGCGTGCCATCTGGTGAGCAAACACTGATGTCGCAACCCCATCACCAAGAACAAGTGCCTTGTGCAGTCGACCGGAACGCCCGGACAACACCGCCGCAAGCACCTCTAACGCGTAGGCATCAGGATGCCCGGCCGCCGGCGTATGCCACAGAATATCCACCTGCGGGTTGGCCTCCGCCTCGGCGTTCATTCGTTTTTCCACCTTTTGCGGCACCTCGAGCGTGACGACCTCAGGCGCGTTTCGTTCTCCGCGCGGAATGCGGCCAAAGTAGCGTTCGCACAGCTTGGCCGCCTCATCGGCCTTGAAGTCGCCAACAAGAATGAGTGTGATGTTTTGCGGGGCGTAGTGGAGCGCATAAAACTCGTCGGCCTGAGCTTTGGTGATGGCAGGAATGTCCGACGGCCAGCCAATCACCGGCCAGCCGTAGGGGTGCGATTCCCAAAAAAGCGCCTCGAGCGACTCCTGAAATTTACCCAGCGGGGTGGACTCGGTGCGCATGCGGCGCTCTTCGAACACAACATCGCGCTCGGCATAAAATTCGCGGAACACCGGTCGCAGCAGGCGTTCCGACTCCATCCACGCCCAAAGCTCAAGCTTGTTCGCCGGCACAGTGATGAAATAGCCGGTCATGTCGTTGGAGGTGAAGGCGTTCATGCCGGACGCGCCGGCGGTGGTGTAAATGCGGTTGAACTCGTTTTTGACGAGCACTTCGCGATGCGCGTCGATCAGTTCCTTGAACTTGACCTCGAGTTCGCGATAACGCTCGGTTTTGTTTTCCGGCTTGGCCAAGTCATCGATTTCGCCCCGCCGCAGGGCCAGACGCATTTTACCCTCCTCCAGGCGCATGGCATCGCGCACTTGCTCCTGCTGTTCGATGATCTCGGCGTCGCGCTTGGCATCGCTCGTGCCAATGGTCGGCGTACCCTTGAACATCATGTGCTCGAAGAGGTGCGCGATGCCGGTGATGCCAGGCCGCTCGTTCACGCTGCCGACGCGCGCCACCCAGCCGCCGGCGACGGCGGGCGAGCGGTGTCTCTCGACCATCAGCAGTTTCATGCCGTTGGAGAGGGTGCGTTCCTCGACCGGTACTTGCTGCGCCAAACCGGGCGCCAGACCAGCGAGACTGATCGCCAAGCCAAGCGCTTGGCCAAGCGCTCGGCGGTGGGGGTGTTGTATTCCTGTTTTTGTTTTCACGGTTCAAATGGGTACGGAATGACAACGGGCCGCTCCCGACGGATCAATCCGCGTCATGGATGTGGTCGACTTCTAGGTTGCAGTAGGGACAAAAATAAATACCGCGTTTCTGTTCCTCCTTGTCCAGTTTGAGGCTCTTACGGCAGATGGCACAGTTGACTGTCTCTGGGATCAGCTTTTCCTCCATCTCGACTTCCTCATGTTCAGGGGGTGCCTCTCCGTCAGCTCCGGCGGTCTCGTCCGCGCTTGGTTCAGAAACGGATTCAGGTTCCGGTTTTTCGGCAGGAGGTTGAATACCGGGCTTCTCCTCGCTGCTGCTGAACCAGCCACCAAACTTGTCCTTAAGGCCGCCGGGTTTCGTCTGCTTGCCAAAGTTCAAGTGATCCACCTCCTGCTCGCAGTAGGGGCAAAAATAGATACCCGTGCGCTGCTCCTCACCATCGAGTTTGATGCTCTCAGCGCAACTCATGCAACGCACGTAAGCCGGCACCTTGAAATAACTTTCCGGTTTGCCAGGCTGATATAATTGCGGCGGAGTGTCTTGGTTGTCCTTGGCCTCAGGATCAGCACCAAGGCGCAGCAGATACTCGATCGCCTGTTTCTTGCAGTTGACGGCAGCATGGTGCAACGGCGTTTCGCCTTCGGTGTTGCGGGCTTGAATCAGCGACCGGATGTCTGGATGGATGTCTTCCTCGGCTTCCCCTTCCGCCTCAGTAGCCGGTTCCTCGACCGGTTGCTCCGACTCTTCATCATCATCCATTTTCTGCGGGATCAATGGCTGCGCCTCATATCCCTTCGGCACGACCGCTTTGATAAACACCTCAACGATGTCGGCCCAGCCGTACATAGCGGCCAAATGCATCGGCACGTTACCGTTGGAATCCTTGGCACGGAGGTCGACGCCTTTTTTAATCATCAACTGCACGATGGCCAAGTTGCCCTTGAAAGCCGCCATGTGGAGAGGTGTGCCGCCAAACTTGCCCTTGGCATTAAGGTCGGCACCCATGTCTATGAGAAATCTCGAGATAGAATCCCAGTCACTGTAAACGCTTAGGTGTAAGGGAGAACGACCCTCATCATTGCGGCAGTTGACGCTAGCGCCCTCCGAATGCAGGCGCTTCACCAACCCCAGTTTGTTGTACTGGATCGCCTTGAGCAGTTCTTGGTCTAGCTTTGCTTGGTTCACAGCATCCCTTGGCCAACGCGATTAGCCGCCAAAAGTCGCACCCAATCAATCCCAATCCATCAACTCGGAGATGCTTCCGGGATACCGAACACGACTAGGCCGAGCACGATCAGCAAAACACCGAATCCAAGCCGCGCCCAGTTCTTGACTGCAAACCGGCCCGGCTTGGCCAGTACCCACTCGATCATGTCGCGCATGCGCCACGGCGAAATCACCAGCCACATGGACACGACGATGATCAAGTACGCCCACACGGCGATCACCAGTCGCCACTCCGACATATGCACCTCCGGCGTGGCCAGCATATAATTGCGCTGCGTGTCGAGCATCAGCTTGGCTAGCAAAAGCATGAACACCGCCAGCCCGCGCACCGCCAAAAAGTCACGCAGAAAAACGCATGCACCGATTCCCACCGCGCCAAAGCCGATGTAGAAATAATGCTTAATCTCTCGGTAATCGGCCATATCCTCGATCTTGATGTTCCAAAGAAACCATACCGTGGCAGCGAGGATCAGAAGGTAGCCCGGCGCATTGGCTCGGGGGAATACCCATATCGCTTGGCCAACGGCCTCCGGCTTGGCTAGGCTGTACCCGGCAATCGCCACCAAAAACACGCCAAGCAACACCGATAAATTGGCCAGGCTGATCACGTTGTTCATCTTGATGCCGATGTAGAGGAACACCCCGACAAATGCCAG
>DASCOW010000439.1:0-7862 GCA_036012205.1 Verrucomicrobiota bacterium | reverse complement strand
CGAGCACGAGTCCGATCTGAGTGCGCAACGCGTTTTTCACCAAGTGATGATGCACCGCACCGGTGGCCATCAATGTGCTGAGCGGCACGCGGTCGGCGGAGATGGCGCGGTCGGTAAGAATGGCCAAGCTGAATCCATCGGCGATGGCCGCCTCGGCCTCGGCACAGATGCGCTCAAGCGCCTTGGCCACGCCGGCGATGCCGGCAGCCTTCGGGAAGGTGATATCAATTTCCTTTGAACGCCAGCCGCGGTAGTCCATGCCCTTTAGCGTATGCAGTTCCTCGTTGGTGAGGATGGGATGCGGCAGGCGCAGGCGTTGACAGTGGGCCTCGGTGGTATCAACAAGATTTTTCTCCGGGCCGATGTAGCACTCGAGCGACATGATGACCTCCTCGCGGATGGAGTCGATGGCGGGATTGGTCACCTGCGCAAAGAGTTGGCGGAAATAATCGTAAATCATTCGCGGCTGATCGCTGAGACAGGCGAGTGATGCGTCGTTGCCCATTGAGCCAAGCGGATCGCGCTTCTCATGTATGAGCGGCAATAGCATGAACTTCATCGTCTCAGCGGTGAAACCGAAGGCCTGCATGCGCGCGAGGAGTGTCTCCTTGGCCAAGCCATGCGCCTCGCCGGTGGCGGCGATATCGTCGAGTTCAATTCGCTGGTTTCGAAGCCATTCGCCGTAGGGGCGGCGGGTGGAGAAGTCAGCCTTGATTTCCTCGTCGGGAATCATCGCGCCCTTCTCGAAATCGACCAGAAACATCCGCCCCGGTTGCAGGCGGCCCTTGGCCTTGACGTTGACTGGGGAAACGGGAATCACGCCAACTTCGCTGGCCATGATCACGCGATCGTCGTGCGTGAGATAGTAGCGACTTGGGCGCAGTCCGTTGCGATCGAGCACAGCCCCAATGTATTTGCCGTCGGTGAAGGCGATTGACGCAGGGCCGTCCCACGGCTCCATGAGACAGGAATTGTACTCGTAAAAATCGCGCTTGGCCTGGGGCATTTGGCGATGTTTCTGCCACGCCTCGGGCACCATCAACAACACAGACTCCTGCAGCGAGCGACCGCTCATCAGCAGAAACTCCAGCGCATTATCAAAGTTGCCCGAATCGGAACATTCCGGCTCCATGATGGGATAGAGCTTTTGCAGGTCGTCGCTGAACAACTCGCTTTGTAGCGTGCCTTCGCGCGCGCGCATGGCATTAATATTGCCACGCAATGTGTTGATCTCGCCATTGTGGCTCATGAACCGGAACGGCTGCGCGCGATCCCAGCTCGGAAACGTATTCGTCGAAAACCTCGAATGCACCATCGCGAGGTGCGTCTGGAAATCGGGCCGGGCGAGGTCGGTATAATATTGCGTCACCTGCTCGGTGTTGAGCATGCCCTTGTAAATCATCACCTTGGTGGACAGGCTGCAAATGTAAAAGAGCAGCCGTTCGGTGAGGTTCTCGTCGAAGCGCAGTTGATGACTGGCGCGTTTGCGGATGACGTATAGCTGGCGCTCAAAGTCATCTCCCCCAAAACCTTCCGCCGCGCCGATAAATAACTGCATGATGTAAGGCTCCGCCGCGCGGGCTGCCGGGCCGACATTGGCAGCATCCGTTTCGGCTGGTACTTCGCGCCAGCCAAGGCATTGCTGCCCCTGCTCGAAGATGATCGTTTCCACGGCGGCGATGCACTTTTGGCGTTCGCTCTCGAGCTTGGGCAAAAACACAAGGCCCGCGCCAAAGCACCCTTTCTCAGGCAAATCCACTCCCAAATCATCCTTGGCTACATTGCGCAGGAACGTTTCCGGCAAACCAACAAGAATGCCCGCGCCATCGCCAGTGTTGGGCTCGCAGCCGCAGCCGCCGCGGTGCTCCATATTTCCCAGCATCTCTAGGGCATCGAGCACATTCTGATGGCTCGGCACCCCTTTCATATTGGCCACAAAACCAACGCCGCAGCTCTCCTTCTCGTTGGCCGGATCGTAAAGGCCCTGCTTTGGTGGAAATCCTATTCTTTTAACTCGGTCACTCATTCTGATTAAATCTTCAACCTGCTGAACGCATTGCCATCCAAAACGTTGTAGCCGCCAAAACGACCACCGCTTAAAAAGCCCTCGGCGGGAGGCAGGGCAACATCTCACAGGCGAAAAGATAGAGCAACATTTTAATAGCTAATGAGCATCATAAGATTTACTTATGAACATATTAGAAGACAGGCCAATTGCTTGATGGGCCTTGACAGTCCGGCCCTTAGGCAAATGGCTTGTCGTAGGCGAGCCTTGACCAAGCGATAGGGTATCTCCTTGGTTTTTGTGGCGAGGGTGTTTATTTGTTTCCGTCTGTGATGAAGTCCCTTTTTTGGATGATCCCGCTGCTGGCTTGGTGTGTCTGCCCGACGGCGGCAGATAATGTTTCGCTGGCGATTCTCGACAAACCAGCCAGCGTGCAGCATGACGAGTTTGGCATCCCCCATGTGTTTGCTGCGAACCGGCTCGACGGCGCTCGTGTTATTGGCTGGCTGCATGCATCGGATCGGCTGTGGCAGATGGACCTGCTGCGTCGCCAAGCTTCGGGCACGATGGCCGAGGTGTTCGGGCGCGACCGGCTACAGCACGACATCCTCATGCGCCGGCTTGGCCTGCGCCGCACTTCAGCCAAGTGGTGGCAGTCGAGCCGTGTGCCGGCAGAGTTTCGCGCAGAACTGCAGGCGTACACCGACGGCGTCAACGCCCGCATGGCCCTGTTTAAAAAAAACGGCTGGCCCGCGATCTTCAGTAAGCTTGGCTATACACCCAGGCCGTGGTCGCCGGTCGACAGCATTGCCTTCACCAAGTACATGGGCTGGGATCAGAGCGGCACCGATGCCGACCTTTGGTTCGGCACAGTGGTGGAAAAACTCGGTATCCGCGCGGCGGAGGAGTTGTGGCCGCTCGACCGGCCCTACGAGATTCCCACGGTGAGCCGGCAGTATGACCGCAAGTCGCCACCCACCGGAGCGATGCATCCGTTGCCTGGGCGCGAAGGCACATTTGCCGCGGCACTAGACTCATTCGACGGCGTCGAGTGGCTCGGGCGCGGGAGCGCGTTTGGCAGCAACAACTGGGCGATCGACGGCAGCAAAACGCGCTCCGGCAAACCGATCCTTTGCAGCGACCCTCATCTTGGCTTCGACCTGCCCTCGTTGTGGTACGCCTGGCATCTTTCGGTCGATGGCTGGAACATTGCAGGCGCCGGTTTCCCCACTGCACCCTATATCGTCATTGGCCACAACGACCGTCTTGGTTGGGGTATCACCAACATGCAGGCTGATGTCATGGATTATTTCATTGAGGAACCGCACCCGGACAATCCCAGGCTCTACCGCCACCGGGGCGAGTGGAAGGAGTTCCGCCGTGTCGAGGAGACGATCCCGATCAAGGGCGAATCTGCTCACATCGAGTCGATTGACTACACCGTGCACGGGCCGGTCATCAGCAACAACGAAGGCTTGGTCGCCGCACAGTGGACCGGTCTGGGTGAGACTCGCGACGGACTAGCCATTTGGATGATGAACCGAGCTAACAACCTCACAGAAGCATTGGCCGGCTTCGACCAAATCGTGATTCCCACCCTCAGCATGGCCTACGCCGACGCGGATGGTAACATCGCCATTCACGCCTGCGGCGCCATCCCGTTGCGGATGCGCGGCCAAGGCCGGATCCCGATGGAAGGCGCCTCGGGCGAATTCGACTGGCGCGGCTTCATCCCACGCCGCAGCCTTCCACTGGCGGTGAATCCACCGGAACATTATGTCGGCTCGGCCAACGGTCGCCCGGCCTCAATCGGCTACCCGCATCACCTCGGCTGGATGTGGGACTCGAGCTATCGCACACGGCGCATGCACGAACTCCTAGCCAACTGCGATGACATGACTGTCGAGAAAATGATTCCTTTGCAGAACGACGCCTACGACAAGGCGGCCGAACGGTTCCTGCCCGCGCTGTTGGCCGCGGTGAAAAAAAACAAACCACAGGACCTTTTCGAGCGTGAACTGCTGGCCGCTGTGGCATCGTGGGATTATCGGGCCAAGGGCGACACCGCCGGGCCGCTGATCTGGCTGCGCTGGTTCCACCACTACCGAGCCGACGTGTGGAACGATGAATGGCCGGCGCGTGGCTTGACCAAGCGAGGTGGTTCCTGGGGCTACACCGGCAACAACCGGCGCCAGCCAATGCTCGAGGTGCTCGAGTACATCACCCGCGAGCACCCCAAGTCCGAGTGGTTCAACGACCAGGCCACCGCCGAACGAGAAACCCGTGACGACATCATCGTGCGTGCTTTTCACAAGGCCGCCGCCGAGTTGAAACAACGCGCCGGTAACCGTCTTGATGGATTGGCTTGGAACAAGGTAAACAAACTTCATATCGGCTCCATCAGCGGCAATGCGGACTGGGATCGCGGCGGTCATTCGGTGCCGGGCGACAGCTTCACGCTCAACCCCGGCGGCGACGGTGGGCGCGTGGGCGGCGGCGCGTCGTGGCGCATGATCGTTGATTTCGCAAACCCCTCCCGCAGCATCGGCGTTTATCCCGGCGGCCAAAGCGGCAACCCTGGCGACCCGCACTATGCCGACCTGATGCCGTTGTGGGCGCAGGGCAAATACGCCCCGCTAAACATGGTCGGCAAAGAGAAAACACTCAAGCAACGCGGCACATTCCATCACACAAACTTTCACCCATAAACCAGCCAAGCACTTGAGCAAGCGTCAACCACGGGTTGGGATTTTGAATCCGACCTCGAATCCCCGGGAGTCTACACGATTACGACAAGACAGCGTGCCTTCGTGGAGTTCCAGCAGACTTTTGGCAATGGCCAAGCCAAGCCCAATGCCGACTTGCTGAGTGTTTGCCGGGCCGGGAGTGCTCGCCCGGGAAAACCGCCCAGTGATGCCCTCAAGCTCCGTCTGCGGCACACCCGGGCCTTCGTCACTGATGAGCAGGTACCAGTGGCCGTTTCTGTGTCGTGACTGAAGGGAGATAACGCCCTGTCTCGGCGACCATTTCAATGCGTTGGACAACAAATTATAGAGCACCTGTTTGATCCACTTCGGATCGACGGCGGCGCTGCCCATCTCGTTGCAGTCCACCCGGAAGTTCAGCCCCTTGCTCGCGGCCAGCAAATCAGCGTCCTCCACGAAATCATCGATAAAGGCGACGGTATCCGTCTGCTCGAGCTTGAGGGGCAGCAGCTTGGAATCGGAGCGAGCGAGGAACAGCAGTTTCTCGACGACTTGGTTCAAGTGGAGGATGGCCTCCATCAACTCGTTCGTTTCCTCCTGCATATGCGCCGGCAACGCCTCGTCATTTTGTAGGCGCTCCGCATGCAACCGGATGAGCGAGAGCGGGGTTTTTAACTCGTGCGACGTGTCCTCGGTGAACTGCCGGGCCTGCTTGAATGCCCGGCTCAATTGCTCAAACGACTGGTTCATCAACCGGGCCAGCTTGGCCAACTCATCATTGCCGCTTGGATCGGGGATCCGCTCGTCGAGGTTCTCGGAGGAAAACCGACTGGCGGTCTGCTGCATCACCCGCAGCGGGCGCAGCAGCAACCGGCTCAACACCGCGCCGATCATGAAACTCAGCACAAAACCCGCCAGCACAACAGTGAACACCATCTGTCTGTACTGCCCGTCGATCTCCGTCATGTGCCGGAGACTGATAGCAATCTGCAAATGCAGTGATCCGATATAATATTCGCCAATCCGGATGACACCCAGTTTGGGGATGTCAAACGTCAGTTTCCCGTAGCCGTGCGTCAGGTCCGGCAGGATCATGTTCTCCAGGTTGTACGACTGGAACAGGATGCCCTTGTGGTCATGGTGAATGGAAAAATAAAATACCGCTGCGCTCGATATGGTGTACTCTCCAATGGCGGCAATAAGCGCGTCCGCGTCTTCCGGCAATCCAGCCTGATTGAGCTTCGACTCGATTTCCTTGAACTGCGTGTCAAGCCGGAAGTCAATCCCCTCGAGAAACTGCTGCTTGGCCAAGTGGCCAACGCTGTAGATCACCAGCCCCGCTGTCAACGCAGTCAACAGCGCGAACACCAGCGTCAGCCTAACTTGCAACGTCATCATTCCAGGCGATAACCCACGCCACGCTGCGAGTGAATCTCCACGTCCACACCGTCGGACTGGCGCAGCTTTTGGCGCAGCTTGCTCATGTACACGCTCACGATGTTTGTCTCCAAGTCGTACGACCCCTCCCAGACAGCCTCCGATATCTGCGTGCGCGTCACGATGCGCTGCTTGTTCTGCAGCAAATACTCAAGGATCGCGAACTCGCGCTGAGACAACTCCATCGACTCGCCAGCGGCGGTGACCTTCCGCGACAACAAGTCCATCCGGATGCCCTTGTACTCCAGCGCAATTTGCTGCGTGGCATTGCGCCGACGCGTCAACGCCCGCAACCGCGCCAGCAACTCCGAGAAGCCAAACGGCTTGCCCAGGTAATCGTCCGCCCCGAGGTTCAGCCCGTTGATGCGATCCTCAATGTGGTTGCGCGCACTCAGGACCAGCACCGGCGTATCCTCGTTGTGCTGCTGTATGTCTCGCAAAAAATCCAGTCCGCTCCCGTCCGGCAAACCGATGTCCAGCACCACCGCGTCATAAGTGTCATCGTAAAAAAGATTAACCCCCTCCTGCAACGTCTGCGCCCACACTGCCGCATACGAGACTTCCTGCAGGCCTTTTTGGATAAACCTGCCGATTCTCGAGTCGTCCTCAATAATCAAAATCTTCATTGCTGCATCCTCCCCCCATGGGCCGGAGAGCATGCGGTTCGCATTCTGTTCTAGTTTTCACTTTGGTTCAATCTGCAAGACGAATCGATTCATCTTGCTATATTAGGATCGGGTCAGGATCCCCTGCCATCCGCGCTAGTCCGCACAGTAACGGCTCTTCCTTAAGGCATCATTAACCGTTCATTAACGAATTTTAACCCTGCATAAAACTTTCGTTAATGTCTTTGCGTAGACTGTGCGGCCAAGTTTCTGCGCATAAAACACCTTCTCAATCAACAACAAGCAACGGCTCGCTTGCTCAGGATCGCGCTGTTGGCGCTCTGCCTCCCTGCGGCCAAGGCTGAACCAGTCAAGGTCTACGACGCCAAGACCCACATCGAGTTCCTCGGCACCTCAACGCTGCACGATTTCGCTGGCAAAGTCGCCGCCGAACCGTTCGAACTCCGGGTCGGCACCGATACGTGGAGCGCCTTGGCCAAGGTAAAGCCCGGCGCGATGTCCACCGACAGCAAAGGAACCGATAAAAACATGCACAAGATGTTCGACATCACGCAGCACCAGTTGATGAGCGGCAAAGCCGAAAAAGTGGCCAAACCGAAAAACAGCAGCGGCGCGGCCAAGTTGCTCCTGCGAATTCGCCGGACGGAACTGGAAATCCCGGTGGCCATCACCCAGTGGAGCGAGTCGGCCGATGCGATCAACTTCCACGCCACGGCCAAGGTGTCGTTGAAAAAGTTTGAGTTCAAACCGCCGTCCGTGCTGGGCATCATTCGGGTTGGTGACACCGTTACCCTGAAAATCTCAGTGACAGCCCTGGGCAAAGAAACGTTTACCTGCACCACATCGAGACCGCCGTCCCGCGCCTCGCCTGCTCGCAGTTTGTCATTGAGCAAACCATGGCGGCAGCTTCATGTCGCTGGGGGGCGACGAGTTATGAAAGCGTGAACTGGTCAAGGCACTCCCGGCGCTGAGCACCCTCGTCAAGACCAACTCCATCTACCCAGGCAACACTCAAGCCCATCCTCCTGCGACGCGAACCGTAACACAAAAAACGGGCCGGTCCGCCGCCCAGCCCGCTTTTCGTTTGTT
>DASCOW010000438.1:0-3270 GCA_036012205.1 Verrucomicrobiota bacterium | reverse complement strand
ACCGCCTCCACCGCCCGCCCCTTCATTGGTACGCCCCTTGGCCAAGACAACCAGTCCGGCTCCTGCATTTACCAATGGTTTCCAAATCGAGGGGGACGCCAATATCGTGATCGTCGGCTCGGCCAACGCCGCCGAGAGCCAAAGGCACGGTTACCTCGAAACGCTGTTGACTACTGCACACCCAGCGCAGCGCCTGACCATTCGCAACATGGCCTGGCCGGCGGACACCGTCTACCAGCAGCAACGGCCACGCAATTTTTTCAGTGCTATCAAGCCAAGCTACGGCGAGGCGGACCGGCGAAAGCCGCTCCCTGCGAACATCGTACTCGTCTGGCTTGGCCAAGCGGAGTCGCTCGACGGGCCCGCCAGGCTGAACGACTTCGCCAAGGCCTACGAACTAACCCTGGAGCAACTCTCCAGCCTCACTCGCCGGCTCGTGCTCATCACACCGGTCCCGTTTGAGGATCCTCTTGACCTTGGCTTGGAGGTCGAAGCGCGCAACGCCAACCTCAAGCAATACGCCACCGCCATCCGCCGGCTTAGCCAAGCGCACAACCTGCCCATTGTCGATCTCACCGCCGCCCTGCTTAGCCAATCGGCCACGCGCGACGGTGTCACGCTTTCGCGCCATGGCCAATGGCTCGTCGCCCGGGCTATCGCCACCCAACTTGGCCCGGGCGCAGTCTCTGCCAACATCCGTGTCACCGAAACGGGCGAACTGTTCCCGGTTTCCGCCGAGGCGTTGCGACAGGTCGTCCTGCGAAAAAACAGGCTTTGGCGGCAATTCTGGCTGCCGAGCAACTGGGCGTTCCTCTACGGCAACCGCCAGACACAACCCAGCAGCCGCGACCACAACGACTCCAGCTTCCGCTGGTTCCCCGAGGAGGTGCAGGCCATTGTTCCGCGACTGGAACAAACAGACAGCCTGATCCAGGAAAAGGCCCGACGAGTCACCGGCAAATAAACAGAGGCACCACACCGGTGATTTCGGCTCGAAACTGATGTGGGTCCTCCTCGAAGTGATGGATGGATGTTGACAGTTCTGCCGTTATTGGCTGAATAATTATGCCCCTGCTGTCGGGAACCTGAAGGATTCACAATCAAATGAAGATACACATGCAACACTCATTGACTCGCTTGACCTGTTTGGCTGGCATTCTTGTCTCAATAACATCCGGACTAACGGAAGGCCGCGACCGATGGTCGGCTGAGAAGGCCAACACCTGGCATGCCGAGCAGCCATGGCGCGTGGGATGCAACTTCAACCCCAGCACCGCCATCAATCAGCTTGAGATGTGGCAGGTCGATTCGTTCGACACCAAGACCATCGACCGCGAACTCGGGTGGGCTGCTGACCTTGGTCTGAACAGCATGCGGGTTTATCTGCACAACCTGCTGTGGACACAGGACGCCAAGGGATTCCTGAAACGGGTGGATCAATTCCTGGCGATCGCCGACAAGCACGGCATCAACATCATGCTCGTGCCACTCGACGGCGTGTGGGATCCGCACCCAAGGCTAGGTCAACAGCGCGTCCCCAAGCCGCACCGGCACAACTCCGGTTGGTTGCAGGCGCCCGGCGCGGAGATTCTCGCCGACTCGAAACGCCACGCCGAACTCGAGCCATACATTCGCGGCCTGGTCAAACGCTTCGCCAACGATAAGCGCATTTATGCGTGGGACGTTTACAACGAACCGGACAATCCCAACGCCAACTCCTACGGAGAGAACGGCGATAAATCGGAGCTCCCCCCCAAGGTCAAGGCAGCAATGGCAACCAGGCTATTGGCCAGAGTGTTCGAGTGGGCACGCACCGAAAACCCCAGCCAACCGCTTACCGCCGGCGTATGGATGGGGCCGTGGCCAAATCACTCGAAACTAGAGCCACACGAAAAGATCATGCTCGAACAGTCGGACGTGATCAGCTTCCACAATTATGGTGGGCTCGAACACGTTAAACCGCGAGTGGAGCAACTCAAGCTCTACGGCCGCCCGATCCTCTGCACCGAATACATGGCACGCCCCAACGGCAGCCGATTCAACCCTGTGATGGGATATTTCAAAAAGGAAAACATTCCTGCGTACAACTGGGGCTTCGTCGCCGGCAAAACACAGACGAACTACCCTTGGGATTCATGGCATAACAAATACACCGCTGAACCGAAGGAATGGTTCCACGAGATTCTTCGCCGAAACGGCAAGCCTTACCGAGCGACCGAGGTTCAGTACATTCGCAGCCTGACCGGCCGCAAGTAACGCAGCTGAAAGCCCCTACTTCTGCGAACGCCAGTCCGGGTTGGACGTAGGCGCCTTGGCGTCAACCGATTCACGCCAGGCGTCGAGCCGTCCGCGCAGTACCTTGACCCGGTTGGGCTGGACGGTGGCCAGGTTTCGGGTCTCCCCCGGGTCGTCCTGCAGTTCGAACAGTTCCACCCGATCCCCCTCGTAGTAGTGGATCAGTTTCCAGTCGCCCTCGCGCACTGCACTGCCAGGCGTCATGCGTGGGTAGTAGTGGGGGTAGTGCCAGTAAAGCGCCTTGCGGGCAAGCTTGGCTTGAGGATCGCGCAACAGCGGCAACAGGCTCTCGCCATCGTGGCGTGGCGCGTCCACTTGGCCAAGCGCATCGGCGAGCGTAGGGAAAAAGTCCTGCGACGTGACCTGCGCGGTGGATTCGCTGCCGGAGCGCGTACAACCGGGCCAGCGGATAATGAGAGGCACACGCAGCCCGCCCTCGTAAAGCGTCCCCTTGCCGGAACGGAATGGAAAGTTGCGGGTGGGTGGGCGATGACCGGACTTGGCCGTCGGGAAATCGACTCCGCCATTGTCACTCGTGAGAACGACTACTGTGTTGTCCGCGATGTTAAGTTCGTCCAATTTGCGCAGGACGCGCCCAACATTTTCGTCCATGCTCGAGACCATCGCCGCGTACTCAGGGTGACGGTGATGCTTGCCGGGGTTTTTGTTTTTGAAACGCTCTACAAGTTTCGGTTTTCCTTCGATTGGCGTGTGTACTGTGTGGAACCAAAGGCTTAGAAAGAACGGTTGATCCAGTTTCTGCTCAATGAGATCCAGAGCGTGGTCGGTGAGTTTGTCAGTGAGGTAATCGCCCGGCTTCCCCTGCCCACTGGCACGTAGCGCAATTCCGGGTCGCTCTCGGTCCAATGGCCGCGGTAAGGGTGAAAGAACGTCGCTGGCGCGCCCCAATAGGTGCCGCCGATGTTCACGTCGAAGCCCTGCGTTTCCGGATAGTACCCGGCCTTGCCGAGATGC
>DASCOW010000437.1:0-5597 GCA_036012205.1 Verrucomicrobiota bacterium | reverse complement strand
AGCCACAGGAAACTTAGAAGTTGAGGGATTGGTGGACGTTCCGCATGAAGAGCCAGATTTCACCAAGGACGAGGAATTCAACCTGACGGAGAAAGTCAAGGAACTGGTGAAATTGGCCCAAGATCAGGGTCATCTGACCATTTCTGACATCAACGAGGCGTTGCCGAAGGAGTTGGTGACACCTGAGAAACTGGATGAAATCCTCGCCAAGCTCAAGAGTCTCGAGGTGGAGATAGTCGAGCAACTCGATTCGGCACCCCGCCAAAAACCGACTGAGTCAGCCAGCGACGCCGAGAAAAGCCGTTTGGATATTCTCGACGACCCGGTTCGTATGTATCTCAAGCAGATGGGACAGGTGCCGCTGTTAACCCGTGAGCAGGAGGTGGAAATCTCCAAGCGAATCGAGGCCGCCGAGATGGAGGTCAAGCGCATCCTATACAGCTTGGGCTTTACCGCCAAGGAACATATCGCGCTCGCTGAAAAGTTGACCGCTGATCCACCCAAGGAGCGTTTCGACCGTGTCACAGTGGACAAGGTCATCGAAACCCGTGAGAAACACCTCAAGGCACTGCATCGTCTTATCAAGAAGGTTCGTGAGGAAGACACTGAAGTGGACAAAAAATACCTCGCTTGGCGTCGGGCCTCCAAGACCAAGGCGAAGAAAGCTGGCGAGGCGTTCGAGAAGTTAAACGAGAAATTGCAGAAAAACTTCCCGAAATTCCTCTTCAAACAGAAGGTCATTGAGGAAATGGGCCTGGTTGCTGACAACATCCACGACAAGATGCAGCAGAACCTCCGAGCGATTGAGCAATTGCAGCAGGCTCCCAAGTCGTCGCAAACCGACATGATGCTCAAGGGCGAGGAAGGCAAGCTGACCGCCCTTGAGGCATTCGTCCGCAAGCCAGCTGAGGACTACCTTACGACCTACGAGGAACTCCAACACTTCGCTCGTAAGGCGCATCAAGCCAAGAGTGAAATGATCGAGGCCAACCTGCGCCTCGTCATTTCCATTGCCAAGAAATACACCAACCGCGGACTCTCCTTCCTCGACCTTATTCAGGAGGGCAACGTGGGCTTGATGAAGGCCGTTGAGAAGTTCGAGTACCGCCGGGGCTACAAGTTCTCCACCTACGCCACGTGGTGGATCCGGCAGGCGATTACCCGCTCGATTGCCGACCAGGCGCGGACGATCCGCATTCCGGTGCACATGATCGAGACGATCAACAAGCTAATGCGCGTGCAGAAGCAACTCGTGCAGCGATTCGGCCGAGAAGCCACTCCGGAGGAAATTGCCGATGAGATGGAACTGACCGTCGACCGCGTTCGCCAGATCATGAAGATGGCCCAGCAACCCATTTCGCTGCAGGCACCCGTCGGTGATAGCGAGGACACCAGCTTTGGTGATTTCATCGAGGACAAGAGTGCCGAGAACCCGACCGACATGGCCAGCTACAGTCTGCTCAAGGATCGGTTGGGCGATGTGCTGACTTCGCTCACCGAGCGCGAGCGCAAAGTGCTCGAGTTGCGATTTGGCTTGGCCGACGGCTACTCCCGAACCCTCGAGGAGGTAGGCAAACAGTTCAAGGTTACCCGCGAGCGTATCCGGCAGATTGAGGCCAAGGCCCTGCGGAAAATGCGCCACCCGACACGCATCCGGCAATTGTCCGGATTCCTCGAGCGGGAGGAGTTGATCACCTGACTCGCTAATCTCAAAAAAGCCATTCCACCGGGAGGGCCTTTTTGTTTCCACTTGGCCAAGCGCACGTGGAGTCTACACGCGACATCCCCCGAATCGAAGAGCTGTTTGACCTTGGCCAAACGGAGCACGCGAGCCTGTTCGACTCGCTTGGCCAGCCTTGGCTGGTGCTCTCGCGTCTCGCCGATTACTTGTGCGACACGCTCAAGCCGCAGCAACTTGGCCAAGCGCACGCCCAAGCGGTGATTGAGGGCGACGTGTTCATTGGCGAAGGCACAGTGATCGAGGCCGGCACGATGATCAGCGGCCCGGTTTGGGTCGGTCGCAATTGCCGCATTGGTCACGGCTCAACGCTGCGCGGCAACATTATCGTCGGCGATGACTGCGTAGTTGGCCATGCATCCGAGTTAAAAAACTCGCTGCTCTTCAACGGCTGCGACGTGCCGCACTTCAACTACGTCGGCGACTCGGTGCTGGGCCACCGCGTTCATCTTGGCGCTGGCGTGGTACTCTCCAATTACCGACTGATCCGGGGCAACGTTAACGTCCGCACCGCCTCCGGTCCGGTGGACACTGGCTTGGCCAAGTTCGGCGCATTGGTCGGCGACCGGACGGAGATCGGCTGCAACACGGCGCTCAATCCCGGCGCGATCATCGGCCGGGACTGCGTGCTCTACCCCAACATCAACTTCACTGGCGTGTTGCCGGCCAAGCGCTTGGTCAAAAACAAAACCGAGTTGGCGGTGATTGAAAAACGGGAGACCGCCGAGTGATCAGTTTCATGGGTGAGGAACAGGGCGTCGGGCCGGACTTGATCACCGCGACCGAGACGTTTTTTTCCAAAACCGGTCTGTTGTCGAAAGCAAAAAATTTCGAGTTTCGCCCCGAACAACAGCAGATGGCCGTGGCCGTGGCCAAGGCGCTCAAAGGCGGCGAACACCTCATCGTTGAAGCCGGTACCGGCGTCGGCAAAAGTCTTGCCTACCTCATTCCGGCAATTTTTCATGCTGTCAGCCAAAGCAAAAAAGCGGTCATCTCGACGCACACGATCAACCTGCAGGAGCAGCTCACCGAGAAGGATCTGCCGATGCTCAGAGAAGTGTTGCCGGTCGAGTTTTCGTTCACGATGCTCAAGGGCCGCGGCAATTACCTGTGCACCCGGCGGTTGCAACGCGCGCGGCAGCAGGCGGCGACGTTGCTGACATCCTCCGAGATGGAGGAACTCAAGCGCATCACCGAGTGGGCGAAGGAGACGACCAATGGCAGCCTGTCGGACTTCGACATCACGCCCGATCCAAAGGTGTGGGATTTGGTCAACTCCGAGCGGGGCCTTTGCTCGGCAAAGCTTTGCGGCCACGGCTCCGACATCGGCAAGATGGGCCAGACCTGTTTCTTTCAGCGCGCCCGCAGTCGAATCCTCTCCGCTGATGTGCTGGTGCTGAATCACTCCCTGTTTTTCAGTTTGCTCGATGACGATGGCTGCGATGACGATGAACCGAGCAAGGACGAGGGAGTGCTGTTCAAAAACGATTTTGTGATTCTCGATGAGGCGCACAACATCGGTCCGGTGGCGTCGAGGCACATGGGCTTGAGCGTCTCGAGCGGCCAGGTGCGGTTCAACTTGCAGAGGCTTTGGAATCCCAAGACCGGCAAGGGGCTGTTGGGATTGCTGCGCGAGGCCAAGGCGACGCGATCGGTCGAGGACGCCTCGGTAGCGATGGAGCAGTTCTTCGGCGAACTCGAGGTGGTATGCGACGAGTTGAACGAGCAGCAAGCCAAGACCAGCAAGTTCGGCGGAAACAAAAACCGCCTGTGGAAAGAGTTGCGCGTGCGTCTGCCCGGCTTTGTTGAAGACACGCTGACGCTGCCGCTGCAGCGTGTGCGCGAATCACTGGTGCAGGCGCGCGAGGGCACGGAAGACGCCGAAACCGGACAGGAGTTGGCCGAGTTCAACCGGCGTGTCGGTGAGCTTCGTGACGGCGTGAGGCTGTTCCTCTCGCAGGAGTCGGGCGATCACGTTTACTGGGTGGAGAAGTCCGGTAAGGCCGGGACCATTCTGTCGCTGAATGCTGCGCCGGTGGATGTTGCGGTGCATCTGCGGCGGCGGCTCTTCTGTTGCAGCTCTCCGGTGGTGCTGACCAGCGCCACGCTAGCCTTGAGCGATTCCACTTCGACTAAGGTCAAGGGCGGGCTCGACTATTTCGCCAGCCAAGTGGGCGCGGAGAAGGTCAATGCACTGCAGGTCGGTTCGCCGTTCGACTATGAGCAGCAGATGAAACTGTTTATTGCCGGCAAGATGCCTGACCCACGCGAGCCGGAGTTTCGCGATGCTTTGGCCGGACAGCTTCGTCACTTCATCGGCTTGAGCGAAGGTCGCGCGTTTGTGCTGTTCACCAACTTCAAGCTGATGCGCGAGGTGGCGGAGGAACTCGAGGGCTTCTTCGCAGATCGCGGCTTGGACTGCTGGGTGCAGGGCGCCGGAGTGCCACGCTCGACGATGCTCGAGCGGTTCAAGCGTGATGAGCACTCGGTGCTGTTTGGTACGGACAGCTTTTGGCAGGGCGTCGATGTGCCGGGCGACGCGCTGCGCAATGTCATCATCACGCGGTTGCCGTTCGCCGTGCCGGACCATCCGTTGGTCGAGGCGAAAATCGAGGCGATCGAGGCCTGCAACGGCAACCCGTTCATGGAGTTTTCGCTGCCGGTGGCGGTGCTGAAATTTCGGCAGGGCGTCGGCCGGCTCATCCGCACCAAGAGCGACGAGGGCATCGTCGTGGTGCTCGACAGCCGAGTGCTGACCAAGCGCTACGGCCAAATCTTCATCGACTCCCTCCCCAAGTGCCCAACCGAAATTGTGTGATTTTTTTGGATTGGCTCGTTCGGGAATTGAACAGACCGTGCGCCGTAGGCATCCTAACCGCGATGAGAGCCTGTTGTCTCGGTTTCATTTTCCTGCTGTCATTTGCCGGCAAGCTCAACGCACAGTTTGACGATCCGTTCGGCGGTCAGGCTACTGGCGCCAAGCCGGCGACCACGGTGCGGTTGCTATTGTCCCACAATGAAGCCAAGCCGGGTTCGACAGTGACGGCTGGTCTCGAGTTGACGATGGACAACGGTTGGCACACGTACTGGATCAACCCCGGCGCGGCTGGCTTACCTACCAGTGTAGAGTGGGCGCTGCCTAAGGGCGTGACCGCCGGGCCAATCCAGTGGCCAACGCCGGACAAGTTTACCGCGCTTGGCCCGATCGGCTACGGTTACCACGACAAAACAATTCTGCTCGTACCGCTGACCATCGACGCTGACGCCGCGCTTGGCCAAGCGCCCATCTCCGGCAAGGTTAGTTGGCTCGAGTGCAAGGAGAGCTGCATCCCGCGCGACCAGCAAGTGAGCGCAACACTGACGATCGCCGGGACGGACACGCCCTCGGCGAATGCAGCCAAGCTCGATGCCGCAAAAACAAAACTGCCAAAAGTCGATGCTGACTTGGCTGTCAAGGCTTGGTGGGACGGCGAGGCCAAGGGCGATGAACGGGCGCTGCTGATCGAGTTCGATGCCGGCCAAGCGGAAGCCGATGCCGACTTTTTTTCGATGCCGTTCGAGTCATTTGAGGTGGCGCCGGAGAGCGAGGTGGCAGCGGTCGATGGAGATCGGGTACGAATCAAAAAAACGGTGATGAAGTTTGAGGACGCTTGGCCAAGCGAAGTCTCCGGCTTGGCCGTCCGAAACTTGAAAGACCACGGCAAGACGGAAGCGTTCGGAGTCAAGTTCCCGATCTTGGCTTCCGCATCGGGCGCGGCCGCAACGACCACAACACAAGCCCCGCCGCCCGCCACTGCCGACAAGTCGCTCTGGCGGATGCTGTTGTACGCCTTCATCGGCGGTCTGATTTTGAACGTCA
>DASCOW010000436.1:0-1843 GCA_036012205.1 Verrucomicrobiota bacterium | reverse complement strand
CGAAAGCATCCCCATCAGCGCATAGTGCACCACGGTGGAGTTGATGCCCAGCGATGACGACAAGCCGGAGTCGAAACTTGTCACCAGCAGTTCCTTGTAAAAGAGGAGAATGAGCAGTAGGGTAACGCTGGTGACGATGGCCATGCGAATAACTGACGGGGGTCCAACGTTTAACATGGGTACGATGCGTCGAAATCCCAACCATTCCTCCGCCGTACTTGCTGACCTGTCTATTAGGTTTTCATTTAGGAATATCTCGGAGTTGAGCAGCGGAATTTTTTCCATCACCGAGAATGCGCCCGGCCCCAGCTCGGCCTTCACGAGGTCCAGCGGCACGAGCGTGATCTCACCATAAAGCACGCACTCAGTGTCAAGATGTACCGCGTCCATTTGCCCGAAGCTGATCAGGATCACTCCGATGGCGAATAGCGTCGAGAAAGTGATCCCGATCGCCGAGTCCTGCTTGACACGCGATTTTTTGTGAATCAACTCAATCAGCACAGCGGTCACGATGCCGGCCCCGAGCGCCCCGATGAACATCGGCAGAGTGTTGAGGCTGTGCGACAGCAAAAAAGCGATCGCCAGCCCGGGAAGCACACTGTGGCTGATCGCGTCGCCCACCAACGCCATGCGACGGAGAATAAGGTAGTTGCCAATCATCCCACATGCAGCGGTGATCAGGAACCCCATCAGCACGATCCAAAACGTCATCGGGAGATTCTCCATCCACGGCTCAACCATGACCCGCTGCCACTCGAAGGCTGGTATGAAATCGTTCACGAGCTCCTCCCGTATCCGCTTGGCCCCGGGGCAACCGGCGCGAACGGCTTGTGAATGTCTGCAAAGCCGGGGATGGCCCGGCCGTGCGGATCGCGGGTCGTGTCATCGAGCATCCGCTCAAGCTCGCGCACAACGTCGTCCCCGAGCACGTGCTCGATTTGCTCAGCGTCGTCGTGCACGTGATCGGCGGCGATGTTGGCGGCGTTGGTTAGATACAGTTCCCACAGGCGATGGTTGCGGACAATCGTGCAGGCCAGTTGCCAACCGCTCGGCGTGAACAAGATCTTGTTGCCCTCCTCGTGCAGCGTGATAAATCCGTGTTGTTTCAGCACCTGCACCTGCACCGACACTTCATCGATTGTTTCGCGCCGGCGCTCTGCCAGTTCCTTCAGCGACACGCTCTCCTCCGGCTGCGCCTCGCGATATTCCAAAACCTGAAACAGCGCCTTGAGAGTGTTCTCCCTCCGCACCCGCTTTGAGCGCGACGCGTGCCGCCACCAGCGTGTCATTACTCCGTGCCTTGGCCCGCCAAAGAACGCCACCGCAAACACCGCGCTCGCGCCCAGCACCATGCACGGCCCAGTCGGGATGTTCGGCTTGAGAAATGAAATGAATGCACCGATCACCCCCGATGCCACGCCGAAACTCACCGCCAAAAGCAGCATGCGGTGCATGCGATCGGTCAGCAGGTACGCCGCCGCCGCCGGGGTGATCAGCATCGCCGACACCAGCACCACACCCACCGCCTGCAACGCGATCACCACCGCGAACGCCACCAGCAGCATCAACCCGTGGTGAATCCACTGGCTCGGCAGCGCAATCGACCGCGCAAACCCCGCGTCAAAACTCGTCACCAGCAACTCCTTGTAAAACACAAACACCACCGCCACGATTATCACCGTGACCCCGGTCATCAGCCGGATATCATCCTCGCCAATCGCCGCCGCCTGGCCGAACATGAACTTGTCGATGCCGCTCTTGTTGCTGGTTTGCAGTCTCTGGATCATGGTCAGCAGACAGATGCCCACGGCAAAAAATGACGCCAGCGTCAGGCCAAGCGCCG
>DASCOW010000435.1:0-2261 GCA_036012205.1 Verrucomicrobiota bacterium | reverse complement strand
AATGCTCGCCGTTCGGCGGCGTGAAGGATTCCGGCCTCGGCATCAAGGAGGGCGTCATTGAGGCGATGAAGTTCATGACCACCACCAAGACCTTTTCCCTGCCATGGTGAACGAGCGCGACACCCAGTACCTGCTGCTGACTCCCGGCCCATTGTCCACCACGCGGGCCGTCCGCGAGGCCATGATGCAGGAGTACTCCACCTGGGACATCGATTACAACAGCCTCATGCAGTCCATCCGTTCGCGCTTGGTTCGCCTAGCGGTATGCGATGACACCAACCTCGACGCCCACACCGCCGTGCTCATGCCGGGCAGCGGCACGTTCGCCGTAGAGTCGGTGATCGGCTCGGTCACCCCGCCCGATGGCAAATTGCTGGTCCTCAACAACGGCGCGTACGGTGCTCGCATTACTACGATCTCGCGGATGCTTGGGATCGAAACGGTTGAGCTTGGCCAGGCTGAGATAGAGTCCACCGACCTTGGCCAGGTGGAACAGATGCTGGCCGGCGACACGGCGATCACACATGTCGCCATGGTGCACTGCGAGACGACCACCGGCATGCTCAACCCGGTGGAGGCCGTCGGAGAGATCGTTCGCCGTCACGGTAGTGTGTTCATTCTTGACGCCATGTCGTCGTTCGGCGGCATCCCGATGAGCATGGAGTCCACCGGTGCGCATTACCTGATTTCATCCGCGAATAAATGCATCCAGGGCGTCCCTGGATTCGGCTTTGTCGTGGCTGACCGCGCCGCACTTGAGGTAACCGAGGGTTGGGCACGTTCGCACAGTCTCGACCTGCTTGATCAATGGCGCGAGATGGAAGACAAGGGTGGTAAGTGGCGCTTCACCTCGCCAACCCACGTTGTGAGCGCCTTTGACCGCGCGCTCGAGGAACTCAGGGCTGAGGGTGGCGTCGAGGCCCGGCATGCACGGTATGTCTCCAACCAAAAAACGATGGTGGACGGAATGCGAGCACTTGGATTCCGGACATTGATCGGGGATGAGGTGCAGTCACCGATCATCACGTCATTTCACTTTCCTGAGAGCGAGGGGTTCGAGTTTCAGAAATTTTACGATGAACTCAAGCAGCGAGGCTTCGTCATTTACCCCGGAAAAGTGTCGCACGCGCAATGCTTCCGAATCGGGAGCATCGGTGACGTTCATCCGGCGGACATGACCGAATTGGTCGATCACGTCTCGGATGTGCTCGGTAAAATGGGCGTCAGTTTTTGAGGGGGTAAATGACGAACACAACGGTGCCCAGATTTCTGATCATCGACGGCTACACCAAAGCTGCCCGAGAGCAGTTGCAGTCCGGTGGAGCGAGCCTCGCCGCCAATCTTTATACGGATATGCTCCAGCGGTGCGGTCCCGACGGAACGGAGTGCGATGTGATCTTTCCGGCTGATCCCGGCACAAGTTTGCCCGCTGGAACAGCCATCCGTGATTATGACGGAGTGGCGTGGACCGGTTGCAGTTCCTGCGTTTTTTCCGGCGAACCGGATGTGGCGGTGCAGATCGAGTTTGCCCGGGAATGCTACCGACAGGGCATCCCGGCGTTTGGAAGTTGCTGGGCGGCACAGATCGCCGTCGTTGCGGCAGGTGGCGAGGTAGCGCTCAACCCGAATGGGCGCGAGATGGGCTTTGCCCGCGCAATCACGCTCACCGACGAGGGCCGCGCGCATCCACTTTACGAGGGTAAACCGGCTGTGTTTGATGCCTTCACAAGCCACGACGACGAAGTCACCGCACTGTCTGACGGGGCTGTGCGGCTCGCCGGCAACGATTTCACCAGCGTTCAGTCAGTGGTAGTGAAACAGGGCGCCACCGAGTTTTGGGGCCTACAGTATCATCCTGAGTATGACCTGCACGAAATGGCCCGGTTGATGTTTTGCCGGATTGAGAAACTGGTTCGGCTTGAATTCTTTTCAGATGAAGCAGCCGGTCTGGAGTACATTGACCAGTTGGAGGCGATTCATTCCGATTCGTCTCGGGACGACATCGCCACGATGCTTGATATCAAGCCCGACGTGATGGACGAGTCGCTTCGTACCGTTGAGGTGCGAAACTGGATCAACCACCTCGTCCTTCCTAACATGGGTCGCTAGGTGTTGAGTCGGTCGATCGCGGCTTCCAGTTCGTCGAACGACTCGCAGATTGCGTCAGCGGTGGTGGTTGACCTGTCCACGTCGCGTGAGGCGGTGAACAGGATCGCCTTCATGCCAAGTTGCTGCGGGCCCTTGACGTCGTTGTGATCGCG
>DASCOW010000434.1:0-2304 GCA_036012205.1 Verrucomicrobiota bacterium | reverse complement strand
CGTCACGCTGTTCATCACTAAGGGCTTCGAGGATTTACTGCTCATCGGCGATCAAAAACGCCCCGATCTGTTCGCACTGAACGTACAAAAACCGACGCCGCTCACGGCGAATGTCGTTGGCGTCGATGAACGGCTTGATGCACTTGGCCATGCTCTCCGCCCTCTCACTCTCCCGCAAGTTGAGTCGCCTAAAAACGAAAACCAATCCGCCGCCGTCGTCTGCCTCCACAGTCATCGCAATCCCGACCATGAACAACGCTTGGCCGCACACCTCCGCGACACCGGTTGGCGGCACGTCTCCGTATCCAGCGATCTTGCGGCGGTGATCAAGGTTTTGCCTCGCGCCGAGACGACGGTTGTCGATGCCTACCTGTCGCCGATCATGACACGTTACCTCGACGGCGTGGAGCGCGAGTTGGTCGACGGCAAACTGCGCGTAATGAGCAGCGCAGGCGGCCTTGTCTCGCGTAATGACTACCGGGCCAAGGACAGTCTGCTCAGCGGCCCGGCTGGAGGGGTAGTCGGTGCCGCAATGGCCGGACGCCAGGCTGGCTTCGAGCGAATCATCGGTTTCGACATGGGCGGCACGAGCACCGATGTCTGCCGGTACGACGGCAACTTTGATTACCAGTTCGAGCACCGAGTTGGACGCGCCCGGGTGCTCGCGCCAGTTCTCGCCATTGAGACGGTCGCCGCCGGTGGTGGCTCGATCTGCGGATTCAATGGCGACGAGTTGTTCGTTGGCCCGGAGAGCGCGGGAGCAAATCCCGGGCCGGCCTGCTACGGAGCCGGTGGCCCTCTGACGATCACCGATGTCAACCTGCTGCTCGGCCGACTCGATCCAACTCAGTTCGGGATTCCCGTGGATGTTAACGCCGCCCAGGCCGCGCTCGAACAGGTTTACCAAACCATCCCGGAGCCACCGCCCGCAACGGAGTTGCTATCCGGTTTTCTCGACATCGCCAACGAGCGGATGGCGGACGCCGTACGCAAAATCTCCATCCGCGAAGGTTACGACCCGAGCGACTACGCGCTGATCGCCTTCGGCGGCGCTGGCGGGCAACACGCCTGCGCCATCGCCCAAAAACTCGGCATCAGCACCGTGCTGTACCCAAGCGATGCCGGTCTACTCAGCGCACGCGGCCTGCGAGAAGCCGTAATGGAACGTTTCGCTGAACGACAAATCCTCCAACCGCTCAACCGGCTTGACCAAGCGCTTGGTGACACGTTTGACGAGTTGGCAAGCGAGGCGCTTGACGCTTTGAGTTGCGAGGGCTTCACCGACAGCGAGATCACCGTGCGACGGCGTTTTGTTTCGCTGCGGCACGCCGGGCAGGAGTCCGCCGAGGAGATCGCCTACGACAAAACGATCGACCTGGCCAAGGCGTTTCGCGAGCGTTACGAAAAACTGTTTGGCTACTGGCCTGACAACAAATCCATCGAAGCCGTTTCAGCTCGGGTCATCGCCTCAACACACGCGCCGGAGATCGTGATGGAATCGTTTGGCGACCCTGTGGGACAACCGATCAGCAAGCCAGTCATCAATCGCGAGTCGCTGAATACAGGACAGCGCATCGCGGGACCGGCAATTGTGCAGGACCGATTCAGCACACTCGGAATCGACCCCGGGTGGATGGGCACATTCGGCTCCGAAGGCACGCTCAAACTCGAGTCCCTTCGCAAAGACAACCTAGGCAATAAAACTGCCCACGCGCCGCTGGTCGAGTTGGAATTGTTCACCAACCGCTTCGGCTCGATCGTCGGGGAGATGGGCCAACTGCTGCAGCGCACCGCCGTCTCGACCAACGTGAAGGAGCGGCTCGACTACTCCTGCGCCTTACTCGACCGCGATGGCCAACTCGTCGTCAACGCACCGCACATCCCGGTGCATCTTGGGGCTCTTGGCCTTTGCGTGCGCTCCATTGCGCTCGCTCAAGTGCTTGGCCCGGGCGACATGATCGTCACCAACCATCCCGGCCACGGCGGCTCGCACCTGCCGGACATCACTGTCATCAGTCCGGTGTTCGATGACGCCGGGCAACTCCTTGGCTACGTGACCAACCGCGCGCACCACGCCGAGTTGGGCGGGATCAGTCCCGGCTCGATGCCGCCGCTGGCCAAATCGCTCACCGAAGAAGGCGTTGTCATCCTGCCGACTCCTCTGTATCGCGGCGGCAAGGCGCAGTTTGGCGAAATCGAAAAAAAGCTGACCAGCGGTCCGAACCCTTCACGCTCGCCGGAAGACAGCCTGGCCGACCTCAAGGCTCAAGCCGCCGCGAACCTGCTCGGCTGCCAGTCACTGCA
>DASCOW010000433.1:0-1689 GCA_036012205.1 Verrucomicrobiota bacterium | reverse complement strand
GCCACGACTTGACCGGCTCGCGCTTCAACAACGCCCGGCGATCCTCCGGCCGCGAAACGCGAAACTGTTTTTCGCGTAGTTTATTCCAGTCGGCTGGCACGAGCCGGAAGTGCGCCTCGGTGATGTTGCGGTACGTGACAGCAAGCTCCGGCCACGGCGCGTTCCAGACCGACTCGGTGGCGACAGAAATCGACTTGGCCTCAATCTGCGCAACGAGGTTGTGGCAATGGTTTCCGCCCCGGGATTTGGGGAACGCATCGCGCCCGGCGATCGCCACGCGGCGTGCCTCCACGGAGTCGCCGTCGGCGTGCAGCGTCTGCGCCCAGTGATACCGCGCCCAGGCCAAGAGCGGCCCCGGCTCGCGCTCGACCAGCGACTGCATCGCCTCGATGAAACGATCGTTCGTGCCGTCACCGGTGACGATGCGTTTGCCGTGCAGCAACCGCAGGATGTCGGCGTCGATAAGTGCCGACGAGTCGGCGTCGTTCCGGTGAAACCGCAGCACGTCTTGATACAGTCGAACCGCCTTGAACTGCGGCGACTCCGTGTCGGTCGTCTGCGGTACCCACGCTAGAAACTTATCCAGCGGGCCAAGCAGCGGGTCGCTTGCTCTTACTTCAAACGCATCTTCCGGCTTGGCCGCCGCGAACTCGCCGGACGAGTAAAAGCCAAGCGCCTCGTGCGTGATAAAATCGTACAACGTCGGACGGTACTTCTCCGGGAGCGTCGGCTTGGTCAATAGGTCGGCGAAGTCGGTGGTGGGAATCGTCTTGAGCCGGCCGTCGGCGAGGGCGTTGGTGAAGTGCAGATCAATCTCCCGATAAAGTCGTGGCAGATCCCACGTCGTGAAATCGTCGCCAAGCGGCTGTGCGGTGGCGGTTCGTTGCAGGAAGCGATATCGATTCGCGCGGAAGTATTGCCAGTACCAGTGGCCGAGGATGGTCTGCAGCAGAGGCCTGGCCTCGGCGGGGATCTTCTCGAGTTCGGCCTGCAGGCGGGTGATCTTCTCTTCCGGCTTGTTGCCCTGCACCGGGCCTTCGTGCGTGATGCGCTTGGCCAGGGCCTTGATCGCCTCGGCGTGCCGGTCGTCCTGCAGCGCCGAGTCGTAGATCAATTGCAGCTTGGCTGCCGCCGTCTTGGGCAGTCCCTTTTTCTCTGCCTCGGCGACCTCCTTCCACAACGCTTCGCGATCAGCCGGCTGCGCCTCCGCGAACGTCAACCCGGCAGCCAGCGCCAAAAAAGTGCTCAGTAATCTCATCATCCGTGACCCAACAGTAACACGACGCGCTTTCGGTCGAAATCTTAGGGATTAATTTGCCGCTTAGCCAAGCAGGAGTTGCGATTTGTTTTGTTTGTTTGGCTGTCAGGAGGTAATTTACCGGCACACAATATGAAACTTCGGTGTTATTTCATGTTTTGCTTGTCGGTATTTGGACTCAACGGCGTAGGCGTAGAACTAGGACAGGGGACATTCCGTGCCGTTCAAGATACCGCCAAGCTAGGCTTTGATCCCGCCAAGCTGAATGCCATCCATAAACTGCAAAAAAAAATCATTGCCGATGAAGTGTGCCTTTCCAACGTCGCGCTTTTGGCCAGTGATGGCAAAGTGGTTTACCATCGTGCCGCCACTTCAAAATTTCCCGGTGATCGGCCGATCACGGAAAAAACTGTGTTTCCCATCTGGTCAAT
>DASCOW010000432.1:0-1092 GCA_036012205.1 Verrucomicrobiota bacterium | reverse complement strand
GTTCGTCATACATCTCCGGCGCACAGGCAAGGATGGTATGGAACGGCTTGGCAACGGTGCAGGTGTGGCGTTCGGCCGAGAGGTCGGCGGCGGCGGCCCATGCCTGTTCCACAGGCCCTGCGAAGAGCCCACTCATGCCGTCACCCTCTACAACCATGCAGAAGGCGAGCTTGGGGAGTTTGACCATCGAGCCGGCGCGATCGACCACCTTGCGGATGGGCGTCCATTTGTGGCCTATGATTTTTGGCGTCGTGATGACGGCTCCGAGCCAGTGAAAAAAATTCAAAACCTGTGGGCCGGCCACGCCTGGGAAAAGGTATTTATTGCCTCCGGAAAAGCCGACCACCTCGTGCGGAAATACCGGGCCGATGATGATGATTTGGTCGTAGTCAAACAGTCTGGCATTGACCTCTACCGGCACGTCCATCTCGAAGAGCCCGCCGGTCAGGTCACCAATCTCCGCCGCCGGGATGGTGCCAATGTCTTGAAGCGAGCTTGGATCGTCCCAGGCGTGATTGAAAAACTGAACGTCGGCGTACGGGCCGGTGCGCTCGTCGTGGGTGACCCCCAAGCGCTGCTCAATCGCCGCTTCGCTCATCGCCTGATGGGTGCCCAGAGCGATCATCACGTCGAGCGCTGCAGCCGTTGCGCCGATTTGGTCGTGGATGGCCTTGAACATCGTGCCGACCGGCGCAGTGCGGGTGCCGTCAGGAACGATCAGCAGCACCCTGCGGGCAGAGTAATCCTGTTTCGGCATCGCTCCGGCCACGATCTCGCGCGCCTGTTCGGCTGTGAGCAGTTTGCCCTCCGAAACTTTTTTGGAAACAATTCCCATGATGAGTCAGAAAGTTGAGCTCATGAACCCGCCGTCCACGACGATGTCCGAACCGGTGACGTAACTTGATGCTTTTTCACTGGCGAGATAAACGGCTGCCCCGGCCAGTTCATCAGGCTTGCCGAAACGGCTCATCGGCGTGTTGCTGAAAATTGCCTTGGCGCGCTCGGTCGGTGTTCCATCCTCGTTAAACAGCAGATTCTTATTTTGCTCTGCCGGAAAAAAACCGGGGGTGATGCTGTTGACGCGCACGCCCG
>DASCOW010000431.1:0-9299 GCA_036012205.1 Verrucomicrobiota bacterium | reverse complement strand
GGATGAGTTTTGTCGCCTGGCCGAGCAGGGAAACCTGATTCCGGTTACGCGCCGGCTGCTGGCTGACCAGGAAACGCCGTTGACCGCCTACCGCAAGATACGGAGTCAGGGCGAGTCGTTCCTGTTCGAGTCGGTCGAGGGAGGGGAGCACCTTGGCCGCTACTCGTTCGTGGGTTGTAAACCGCGTGGGATGATTCGCCAATCCGGCGATACGGTGGATTGGATCGAGGGCGGCCAGGTGAGGGAGATGTACAAGGTTGTCGGCCGCGGCAGGGCCAAGGCGGAGGGCGAAGTCTGCGACGGGCTTGAAGTCGTCGAGAGGGTGCTAGCCAATTACAAGCCGGTGGCCATCGATGGCTTGCCTCGGTTCACTGGCGGTGCGCTTGGCTTCGTCGGTCACGAATTCATTCACGACATTGAACCGGTTGTGCCGCGACCGTCGGAGGATGAGTTGGGCACGCCGACGATTTGCTTCCTCATTGCCGACCAGTTGCTGGTGTTCGATCGTGTGGCACAGACGTTGACGATCATTGTCAATGCAATCATCGGCTCCGATGACTCGCCGGCGGAGGTCTACGAGCAAGCGGCCGGGGAGGTGGAGCGAATCGTGGCGCTGCTGGAGCAGCCTAGTGAGTACAAGCCGGTGTCGTTTCCCGATGAGTTGCCGGAGAAGGAATTTCAGTCTAACCAAGCGAAGGAGCGCTTTCTCAACAACGTCGAGAGAGCCAAGGAGTACATCAACGCCGGCGACATCATTCAGGTGGTTGGCTCGCAGCGGTTTTCCGCCCCGGTGGAGGCGTCGCCGCTGGACGTGTATCGCGCGGTGCGTTCGATCAATCCGTCACCGTACATGTTTTTGCTGGAGTTCGATGGCTACTCGCTAGTGGGGGCGTCGCCGGAGATCCATGTGCGCTGCGAGGATCGGAGGGTGGAGATTCGCCCGATCGCCGGCACCCGGCCGCGTGGCAAGAGTGCCGAGGAAGACTTGGCGCTGGAGAAGGAACTGCTGGCTGACCCGAAGGAGCGTGCCGAGCACGTGATGCTTGTGGATTTGGCGCGGAACGACATCGGGCGCGTGTGTGATTACGGCTCGGTGGAGGTGAAGGATTTGATGGTCATCGAGCGGTACAGCCATGTGATGCACATTGTCACGCAGGTGGAGGGTAACCTTACGGAGGTCCACACGCCGTACGACTTGATCCGAGCGACGTTCCCGGCGGGGACGCTCTCCGGCGCACCGAAGATTCGCGCGATGCAGATCATCTCCGGGTTTGAGCAGACGACGCGTGGACCGTACGGCGGCTGCGTCGGTTACTTTTCGTTTAATGGCAATCTCGACTGCTGCATCACCATCCGCACGGCATTGTTGAAGGACGGCAAGGCGTACGTGCAGGCCGGCGGCGGTTGGGTGGCCGACTCGGTGCCGGAGAGCGAATTTCAGGAAACGGTCAACAAATCGAAGGCGATGATTAAAGCGCTGGCGTTGGCTGAGAGCTTCAGCAGCCAGTAGCGCTTGGCCACAAGGCTCACGGGCCGGTGAACAATTCGATGTGGTGGCCGTCAGGATCGGTGACGAAGAGTTGAAACGCGCCATCAGGCCGAGTGCGTCGCGGCAGATATTCCTGCCCGATTTTTGTGAAATGCGCCTCCCAATCGTCGAGGTTGTCGACTCGCAGGGCGAAGTGGTTGCCTCGGGGCTGGGAATGAACGGTGCTGTCGCGGCCCCCGATAAGGTGCAGTTCCTGAAACTCACCCAGCCGAAACCAAGCGCCGGGGAAGTCGAACGCCGGCCGCTCTATCGTCTCTAGCTTGAGGGCATTGCGGTAAAACTTGCTGCTTTTCTCGACGTCGGTGACATGAAGCGCGACGTGGTTCAGTTCATAATGTATCATGCTCAAAAAATCGATTGACGGTTAAAGAAGCATCCCTACAATCGCCGTCCCCTTGGTGGGGTCGTAGCTCAGTTGGTAGAGCACCACAATGGCATTGTGGGGGTCGCTGGTTCGAGACCAGTCGGCTCCACCATTTTCTTCCATGCTTCAAGTGTGGCTCAGGAAATTGACAATTTCCTGTTGCACCATTGTGTGGGGACTGATGCCCTTCCAGTTCTTGATCTCCGGGTCGGCTCCTGAGTTGATCAGGTACTTGGCCATATCCCGTTGGAACGGCACCATCGCCAGGTGCAAGGGAGTGTTTCCGTCGCAATCCTGCGCGTTGATATCCAGCCCCCGTTCGACGAGTTGTTCTGTGATTGCCATCGAATTCTCATTCGGGTTGAGCGCGATATGATGCAGCATGGAACGATTGTCGCTGTCCACGACAAAAATGTGCACGTGCAGTGACATGAAGAAATCCAACAATTCCAAATTGCCTCGGGTGATGACTGCCTTGATCGGGGGAACGGCTTCCTCCGAGGCTGGATTGATGTCTCCTCCGACTTTCTTAAGTGCGCCGATGATCTTGATCAACTCCGCTTCGCTGAGCCTGTTATCGAGTCTGCCGATCACTAGGCAAGCCATGGGACTCAGGAGCGTGGCTTTGGTCAGGAGGTTTACCTTGGCCTTGCGATCGAGAAGCTTCTGGACCACTTCTTCGTGTCCGTACTCACAGGCGTAATGGAGCGGGGCGTACCCCTTTTCATCCTTTTGGTTGAGGTCCACTCCCAGCGAGATCCACTGGTTGAGTTCCCTCAGGTTACCGGTTTTGCACGATTCATGGATAGTGATTGGGATCTCATCCTTGGGCGTGGCAGTTTGTCCCTCGCTGTTTTCGCCTTCCAACAGGCTCATCTGTTCCGCGTTCCTACGGTGATCCAGCAGGATGATGACCAGCAGGAGGGCAAACGCCAGCAGGACGAGCAGCAACAACGTTATGATGGTGGTCATGTTCACCAGTTCGCGGCAGTGCCAGGCTTCTTGTGTTCCGATCGGCTTGCCGTGTCAGCCACGGCAAGCCAGAAAGGAAAACAGTAGCGAATCCGCAGGGCGGAGGGAAGGATTACCAGCGCCGAAAAACCTTGTTTCTGAAGGCGGCGATACCGATATTTCCCCGGTAGAGAATAAAAAATGACCATAGAACAATCATAAACCATATCGCCGCCTCATGCTTATGAGACCTTATTCCAACCTGCTTGTGGTGTGTGTGTTGTTGGCTGGCTTGGCCAAGCTGGACCGTGTTTGGGCGGCCGAGCGCAGCGGCGAGGGCCTCGTTGCATTGTACGATTTCCGCTTGGCCAAGGGCAACGTGGTCAAGGATCACTCTGGCGCGAGCCCAGCACTCGACCTGAAAATCGAGAATCCAAAAAACGTGCGCCGTTCCAAGGGTGCTCTTGAGGTGCGCAGCAAGACGCTCATCCGCTCCGGCAAGCCGGCTGCCAAACTCATCAGGGCCGTGCGCCGGTCCGGCGAGATCACCATTGAGGCGTGGGTGCGCCCGGCCAATGTCAAACAGGCCGGTCCGGCGCGGATAGTCACACTGTCCGGCAACAGTTCCGAGCGCAACGTCACGCTTGGCCAGGATGGCGACAAGGTGGACGTGCGGTTGCGTACCACGAAGACCACCGGGAACGGCATCCCTTCGTTAAGCACGCGCACTCGCAGCCTGACAACCAAATTGACCCATGTCGTGTACACCCGCAACCGCGGTGGGCGTGCAAGGCTCTTCATCAACGGCAAGCCGCAGGAGGAGAAGCGCATTGCCGGAGCCACCACCAACTGGAATGGCAACTACCGGCTGAGCTTGGCCAACGAATTGTCCAAGGGCCGGCCTTGGCTGGGGACGTTTCATCTCGTGGCGATTTACAGTCGCGACTTGTCGTCGGGAGAGGTTGCTGCGCACTTCAAAGCCGGCGTGGATGCCCGTTCGGCCAAGGCGCAGTTGACTGCGTCCGGCAAATCGTCAAAGGAACAGTTTTTCGAGCAGGAAATCGCGCCGCTGCTTTCGCGCCACTGCCTTGAGTGCCATGACACGGTGAACCACAAGGGCAGACTGGACTTGTCAAAAAAATCGACCGCGTTCGCCACATCGAAAAAGGAGATAGTGATCGTCCCCGGCAAGTCGACGGAGAGCTTGCTGTGGGAGGTTGTCGAGGAGGACGGCATGCCGGACGAGCGCGATCCGTTGAGTGCCGCAGAGAAGAAACTGCTTCGCAAATGGATCGACGACGGCGCGGTTTGGGCTGGCGAAGAGGTTGATCCACTGGCCCACACGTACGACCGGCGCGCGGCCCAAAACTGGATTCGCCGGCTCACGGTGCCGGAATACATCGAGACCGTGCTGAGCCTGACAGGCGTGAACATTTCGGAGGTCGCACGAGCAATCCTGCCGCCGGACATCCGGGCCGACGGTTTCAGCAACACCGCCTACAACCTGTCGGTGGATCTCAAGCACGTTGAGGCCTACTCGAGGCTCGCCAGCATCATCGTTGGCAGAATGAATGTGAAGCAGTTCGCCCGGCGCTTTTCCAAAAAACAGGGCTTCACCGATGAGGTCATGCGCGACCTCGTGGGCAAGATGGGCAAATGGTTTTTACGCGGGCCGCTGGAGGATCACGAGGTGGCTTCTTTCCGCGGGATTTCCACCACCGTGGCTGCCGCCGGGGGAACGTTCGAGGAAGCGCTTGAGCTGCTGGTCGAGGCGATGCTGCAGTCGCCCCGCTTTCTCTATCGCGTTGAGAACGAGCGCGGCGACGGGACTGCCTGGCCGGTGAGCGAATACGAACTAGCTTCTAGGGTGAGCTACATCATCTGGGGTGCGCCACCCGATGAGCCACTGCTGAAGGCGGCCGAGGATGGCCAGCTCTTCGAGGACGCCGGCGTGGAGGCCCAGCTCAAGCGAATGCTTCGTGATCCGCGAGCGGCCAAGCGCTCCGCCGAGTTCATCCACGAGTGGCTCAACTTGGGTCGCTTGGTCAACATGAAGCCAAGCCCAAAGAAATACCCGCAGTGGGACACCGCCTTGGCCAAAGACATGCGCGCCGAGACGATCGCGTTTTTCGACGACGTGATTTGGAAACAAAACCGGCCGCTTGCCGACCTGCTCAATGCCAAGCTCACCTACGCCACGCCGCGATTGGCCAAGCTCTACGGTTTACCAGTGCAGGGCAAGGGCTTGACGCGTTACGACCTAAAAACAGTCTCTGAGCGGGGCGGCCTGCTGACGCAGGGCAGCGTGCTGACCATCGGCGGCGACGAGTCCTCGATGGTGGCGCGCGGCCTGTTCGTGCTGCGCAACCTCCTGCGCAGCGGCGTGAACTCCCCGCCGCCTACACTCAACGCTGAGCCGGTGGCGGCCAAGGCCGGCCTGACCCAGCGCAATATCGCAAAAGCACGCATCGCGGACAAGACCTGCGGCGTCTGCCACATCAAGTTTGAGCCGCTGGCCTTCGGACTGGAGAAATTTGACGGCATCGGTGCTTTTTACCAAAAGGACGAGCATGGCAACACGCTTCGTGACGATGGCGAAATTCTGTTCCCCGGCACGGCCAAGCCGGTACCATACAACTCTTCCGCCGAGTTGATGAACCTGCTCGCCAGCAGTGACCACGTTCAGGAATGCCTGACTTGGAAGGTGGCCCAGTTCGCGCTTGGCCGCCCGCTAGGTCCGGCAGATACTCAGGCCATGAACGGCATCTATCGGGCTTCGCAGAAAGGCGGCGGCACATACGCCAGCTTGATGCGCGCCATCGTAAAAAGCGATTTGGTGCAAAAAACACAAACCGAGGCAAACTAATGAACAAGATCAGCAGACGGACTGTGCTCAAGGGTCTGGGTGGTATCACGATCGGCCTGCCGCTGCTCGAGGAGATGGCGATTGCGGCCAAGGCCGTGCCAGTGCGGGCGTTCAACATCTTCTTCGGGCTTGGTATCCCGGCACCGCTACAGACGGAGGGATTCGACGGTGTGCTCGAGCCACTCAAGCCGCTTCGTGACAAACTGCTCGTCATGCGCCAAGTGGATCAGGTGCGCTGCGACATCAGTGGCATCAATGCCCACTATGACGGCGCGACAGGCTCGTTCACCGCCGTGCCGGCCGGGGGCGAGGCCAAGGCCGGTGGCCCCTCAATCGATCAGGTCATCCGCAAAACATTTTATCCCAACGGCATGCCGGCTGGCATGGTGCCGACGCTCATCGGCGGGACGTACTTTCGCCGCAGCCGCGTCGGGCGTTATGTGCACAGCTACAACGCCGACGGCACTGTCGCCGGGACGATGCAAGAGCGGCCGCGCGATCTGTTTGACCGTGTGTTTGGCATAGTCTCAATCAATGCCGGCGGCGACGCGCGCAAACAGCGATTCAAGCGTAGCGTGCTCGATACGGTGGTGGATCAGTACAAATTTTACACCGGCACCAACTCCCCGCTTGGCTCGGCGTCCAAGGCCCGAGTCGCCGAACATCTTGAGCGCATTCGCGAGTTCGAGCAGCGCGCTTTCGAGATGAGAAAGAAAGTCGCCGGCGCTCCGGCATTGCCGCCGCGCTCGAAGATCGCCCACGGTGGGCCGGCTGACCCGGGCGGCATGGGCATCGATATCACGCTCAAGGAACTTACCACCGAGTGGCGGCTGATGTCCGACCTCTATGCTCTGGCGATCCAGATGGATCGCGTGCGGTTCGGCGCCCTAACGTTCCTCGCCGCCGGCGAGCGCATCCGGCTGACCGGTGACTACGAGTACAACGGCCGAAAAGTGTTTCAGTTCGACGACGCCACGCAGCACAATGCCACCGCTGACAAGGGCTGCAGCCACGAGTGGTGGCACAAGTTCAAAGAAAAGAAAAAGAACACCCAACTCCGCGCGCACGCGCACATGAAGATGAGAGAGATCGCCCATTTCCTGAACCGGATCGACGAGCAAAGGGAGGGCAACGGCCGGTCAATTCTTGAGAATTCGATGATTACCATCTCCACTGAGTCGGGCGATGGGCGGCATAACGATGTCAAGCGGGAGCTCTCCGGTGTGTTCCACGCCATCACCGGCGCGAATGGCCGATTCAAGACCGGCATCGTGGACGTCGGCGCCGAGGGACTCGATGTGTACAACACGATGCTCGGTGCTGTGGGTGCCAAGGGCCGCTTGGGCCCGGCCAAGCGCGAATCTCGCCACATCAGTTCCATTCTAGCCTAGACCAACAGGCGCTGGTAAAGCTCGTACTGTCGCTCGACGAGTTGCCCAATGGTGAACTCGTTTTTCACAAGTGTTTGGCCCGCTTTGCCAAGATCGGATCGCAGCGCGGGTTCTTCCGCCAGCTTGGCTAGGCGCTCCTCCAACTTGGTCAAGTTGCCCGACTCGATGAGATAGCCGGTTTTGCCGTCGAGACAGACTTCGCCCGCTCCGTCGGAGTCGAAGGCCAGGACCGGCGTGGCGGCGGCCATGGCCTGAGGCAGGGCACGCGGCAGGCCCTCGCGGCGGGAGAGGTGAACGAGCGCGTCCATCACGCCGATGAGCAAGGGGATCTCGGCGGGCGGCACGAGGCCGGTGAACACGAAGTTTTGTTCGCAGTCGACCTGTCTGGCCAAGCGCTCGAACCGCTTACGCCACACGCCATCACCGACAATCAGAAACCGGATGTTCGGGATGCGCCTGACCAGGCGTGGTGCGATGGCGAACAGGTCGTCGTGCCCCTTTAACTCGAAGAGTCGGGCAATCTTGCCGACGACGAAGTTGGCCGGCGACAGGCCAAGCGACTCACGTTTTGCCGTAGAGTTTTTGGCTCGCAAAAACGGCTCGAGATTGAAACCGCTCGGGATGCGGGTGTAGTCATCGGTCTGGCCGATGCCGGCGGCGAGGTAATGGTTGCGCATGGCGTCGGCGACGGTGACAAAGTGGTCGGTCCAGCGTTCGGCCAAGTGCTCGGCATTGCGGAACAGGGCGTTGGCCAAGCGGCCCTGAAATGGGCCGAACGACGGACCGTGTATCGAGTGGATGATTTTCGGCACGCCGGCGCGCTTGGCTGCGAGACGCCCGATGAAGCCGGCTTTGCCGCTGTGTGTGTGCACGATGTCCGGCCGGAACGAGTCGAACTCGCGCCTGAGTTGGCGGCAGGCAAGCCAGTCGCTTAGTGGCCGGACGGGGCGAATGAGATTGGGCACGAGGTGGAATAAGCCATCGATGTTTTCTACGAGTGGTTCGAGAGAACCTTCTGGGCCGGTGGTGGGGCCACAATAAAGCCGTACATTGACGTCCGGTTTTTCGTGCAGTCCGAGGACAGAGGAGACAGTGTTTTCCTGCGCGCCGCCGACGATGAGTCGGGTGATGACGTGCGCCACGCGCATGGGCGTCACGGCTTGCCGCCCGGCAGTTGTTTTACCCGAGTTTTCACCCGTTGCAATTCCTCCGCCGGGATGGACTCGGGATCGACGTACCGGAGGAACAACGTGTAGTTTTTCAGTTCTTCGCCGGGCTGGTTTTGGGCCTCGGCGATCTGGGCAAACCGGTAGTAGTTGCGCGGGTCGTTGGGGGCGAATGACTGCAGCGTGGAGAAGTCCTCCTTGGCCCGCGCGTACTGCTTGAGGGCCATGTGCGACTCGGCTCGGTTGAGCAGGATTTCCTCGTGGTTTGGGTTGTCATCCAGCAGGTCGTTGAACATGACGATGGCTTTATTGTACTCACCCATCGTCATAAAAATGGTCGCTTTCTGGAATTTGAAATTGTCGGCGTAGGTGCGGCTGATAGCATCGTCGATTTGTTTTAATGCCGGTTCGAACTCGCCCTGCTCGGTGAGGGCTGCGGCGATCAGGGAAATCAAGTTTGGCTTTTCCTGTGAGTTGGCCAGTTCAATCGCTTTTTGGAATACCTCGATAGATTCGTCATACCGTTTCAGCTTGGTGAGCAGTTGTCCCTTGTCGGACAGGGTGCTCAGGTCGTCCGGGTTGTCGTTGAGCCAGTTGTCCAGCAATGCTAGAGCCTTGACGCCTTGGTCGTGGTCCAAATGAAATGCTAGCATGGTGTGGAGACCGGAGAGAGTGTCCATGTGCGGTTTCAATTGTTCGAACAGGTATTTCTCCGCTTCGGTGGGGCCGGATTTGGTCAGCAACAAGCCGGCCTCGAACCGAATCAGCCTGATTTGCTGGTTGGGGGTGAACGGGTTTGCGTGGTTCATCGTCGCCAGTCGCTCGATGAAGAGTTGCGCTTTCTCGGGGAGCCCGTACGACATGAACATGTCCGCGATGAAAAAAACGGGATCGGGCAGGGTCTTCGCCAATTCGGCGGCTCGTGTCAGTTCGTGGTAGGCTTGGCGTATCTGGTTTTTCTGCGCGAAGTTTTGGCCAAGCTGAAAGCAGGCCTGCGTCAGGTCGAACGGGC
>DASCOW010000430.1:0-7130 GCA_036012205.1 Verrucomicrobiota bacterium | reverse complement strand
CAATCAAGCCGCCCCCGGCAAAACCAAGAAGCCCCACATGATCCCCTTGAGAAAAAACCCGAATGCTCGCGGCAAGCACGTCAAAGACGCTATCCGTCGGCCCCGGTTGAGCCAGCACTTCGCTCAGCACCGATCCATTTTGCACAAGCCGTGCGCCACGGTGTGTTTGCTGCACCTCCGGTTTTGGCCCTCCCATGCGCCTCCCACCAAGCAGCAGCGCGGCTATTGCCTGGGTGCGCCCTGCTCGTCCCATTCCTTTTTCTCGATCGTCTTGCCGCCCTGCCAAGTGGCTTCGGATTGCTTCTGGCCGTTGGAATGCCAGCGCGTCTCGATACCGTTTAACTGGCCGTTGACATAGGTTTGCTCCGACCACCTGCTGCCGTCTGCACGCCAAATCGTCCATTGCCCATCGGCCCTGCCGTCCACGTATTTGCCAGTGCGAAACCGATTCCCGTTCTCGTGGTAAAACGTCCAGACGCCCTGCTGCTTGCCGGTGACGAATTCCCCCTCGACCGACTTGTTACCGTTATCATGGTGATCGATGAACTGACCGTCAAACGGCGAACCGCCTGCGAGGTACTGTCCTTTCTCCTTGATCAAGTTACCCTCACCCTTGACCTTGCCCGGGCTGGCTGCAACCTCCTTCGGATCGCCACCATCACTCGCTTTTGGCTGTGTTGCCGTACCGGGTAGCGGGGTGGGTTCAGACTGCGCTTTTGGCTGCTCGGCATTCTTTACTCCGAGGCTTAATTTACCCGACTGCGGGGCCGCATTGGTCGGCGCTGCAACCGACCCCACCGGTTTTACGGTGATGTTGCAGGGTAACTCAGATTTTGGTGCCCCACCACCGGACTGCTCTTCCGGGGGCATCTCCGAGGCCCCACCGCAACCTGCCACCGCAACCACCACTGCTAGTATGAACACATACTCCTTCATCAGCGAGAGCAAAGCACAGGCTCCGTCCGCTGACAAAACCATTTATTGCCAATGCACCAACATAGCCGTAGCGTTTCCGTCCTTGGCTGTGGCGGACAACCAGCCAAGGCGCGAGAGTGCCCACAAAAAACCGCATGCCCACATTCACTTCATTGACCGAAACCTGCGACGCCGTTGCTTCGTTCATCCAGCGATGCATCGACGACCCCAGCACGAACGAGTTTGACAAACTCGCGCTTGACCTCTTCGCGTTCCAGTTCGCGCACAACACCCCATACGCCAATCTCTGCCGGTCGGAGAATCGCACACCGGACACGGTCTCCGACTGGCGCGCCATCCCGGTCGTGCCGACGCACGCCTTCAAGCCGCTCAACCTGACCGTGTTGCCAGAGGTCGCACGCAAAACGGTGTTCCGCTCGAGCGGCACGACCCAAGCCGATCGCAGTCGGCACTTTCACAGCCCTGAAACACTGGCTGTTTATCATGCCTCGCTTTGGCGTTGGTATGCCGGTCACCTTGTAGACGACTCGGCGAATCGCCTGCTCTTCCTGCTGCCCAAGCTTGACCAAGCACCGGAGTCGTCGTTGGTGCACATGATGGATACCGTGGCCAAGCGCTTGGCCAAGCGCGATCGCTGCTTCGCCGTCGACAACCAATGGCGGCTTGACCATCAGGCTGCGGTAGATTTCCTGCATAACTGCACCACGCAAAACGAGCCAGTCACAATCCTTGGCACTGCGTTTTCGTTTGTGAACCTGCTGGATCATCTGGCCGCCAGCGGTCTCGACTTTCGGCTGCCAACCGGCTCAGCCGCGATGGAGACCGGCGGCTACAAGGGCCGCTCGCGGGAAGTGAGCAAGGTCGAGCTGCACCGGACCATCACAGACAGGCTCAGCATCGCGGCTGGGCACATTATCTGTGAATACGGCATGTGCGAATTGAGTTCGCAGGCGTATGACGGCAAACTGGGCCAAGCGAATGCCGTTCCCCGCCTGTTTCGGTTTCCGCCCTGGGCACGCGCACGCATCGTCTCTCCGGAGACGATGCAGGAGGTTGCGCCCGGCCAGGCAGGCCTGTTGCAAGTCGTCGACCTGGCCAACGTCGGTTCGGTGCTGTGCCTCCAAACCGAAGACTTGGCCAAGCGCCACGCGGACGGATTCGAACTGCTCGGCCGGGCCGAGTTGGCAGAGTCCCGCGGCTGTTCGCTGATGAATTTAAGCCATGCCTGAACATTCACTGGACTACTTCCTGGCGGACAAGCCGAACGCAGAGCTTACCGACTCGCTGGTTACCGAGGCGTGCCAAACACTGCGCCGCAACCACGCCGACACCCTTGCCTTCCTTGGCAATGAACAGATTATTTCCAAGCTTGCCGAGGTGGCCAATCTGTGGCTCTCCCCAGATTACGAACTTCGCAAAATCGCCCTCGCCGCCAACCCAAAAGAGACCGGCTTCCCGCACGAGGTGATTGCCGCCGGATTGGATGCTTGCTTTGCCAACTGGACGCAGGAGAAGTTCTTCATGCTGCTAACGCAGGAGTTCGGCGACCCGACCCGCCTGCAGTCGTTCGCCAGCCAGTCCAACGGGACACTATCGACGGTATGCGGGCCACAACTAATCGCCCATATCGCACCGGGCAATCTGCCGGTGCCGCTGTTTCAATCGATCGCATTTGGACTGCTGCTGCGTTCGGCGCAGTTCGTCAAGTGCGCCTCCGGCAGGTCGCTGCTTCCACGGTTGTTCGGCCACTCGCTGCGCTACGTCGAGCCGAGTTTGGCAGCTTCACTCGAGATCGCCGAGTGGAAAGGCGGCAGCCAGACGCTCGAGACGGCACTGTTCACCGAGGCCGACTGCGTGGTGGCCAGCGGCAGCGACGAGTCGATTCATTCGATCCGCCAACGTCTGCCCTTGGCCAAGCGTCTGCTCGCCTACGGGCATCGTGTCAGCTTGGGCTACGTGGAAAAGTTGGCCAACGAAGCGATGGGCACGCGGGCGGTCATCTCACGCGCTGCCGATGATGTTATCGCGTGGAACCAGCAAGGCTGCCTCTCGCCACACGTGATTTATGTTGAGCAATTCGGCAGCCTTAAGCCGGAACAGTTCGCGGAAATGCTTGCCGAGGAACTCGAAACGCGAAACGAGAGCATGCCGCGGGGCCCGATCTCCACAAGGGAGGCGGCAGCCATCACGATGGCACGGCGTTTTTACAAGATTCGATCCGCAAACAACCCCGGCTCGATGCTTTGGGAGAGCGAAAACACCACCGACTGGACGGTGGTGTACGAAGACGAAAAGCCGTTTCAAACCTCGCCTCTCAATCGGTTTATCTTCGTCAAACCAGTTGAACACATTGAGGAAGCGCTGCATGTGCTGGAGCCGATCCGGGAATCCGTCTCCACTATCGGCTTGGCTGCCAGCGAGGCGCGAATGCGGGAGTTGGCATTGCCGCTGGCCCAATGGGGTATACCGCGGATTTGCGCGCTTGGCCAAATGCAGCGCCCCCCTCTGAACTGGCGACACGACGGCCGGCCGCCGCTGGGCGAACTGATCCGCTGGAGCGACCTCGAAACCGCATAACCGAATCATGGAACTTAGGAAAACATATCAGTTTGAAGCCGCACACCAGCTACCGCACCTGCCGAAGGAGCACAAATGCCGCCGACTTCACGGACACAGTTTCAAGGCAGAGATCGTTGTTGAGGGCGACTGCGATCCTGAACTAGGCTGGGTGCTAGATTACGCCGACATATCCACAGCGTTCAAGCCGATCTGGAGGCAACTGGATCACCATTACCTCAACGACATTGACGGTCTCGAGAACCCGACGAGCGAGAATATCGCCGTCTGGATCTGGGATCGTCTAAAAACAGACCTCCCACTGCTGAGTGCCGTCGAGGTGGCCGAGACCTGCACCGCCCGCTGTGTGTACCGGGGGCGTTGAAGAATAGGCCGGTTCGAGGCGCCTTTTTTTCACATCCAACCTGTTCCGCGTTGACGCGGGGCGCACAAGACCGCAGTCTCTCCCGCCAGTTTATGGCTCGTACTATCCTGTTCATCTGCACCGGCAACGTCTGCCGCAGCCCGATGGCCGAGGGCTTGTTCAGGGATCTCGTCGAAACGAATCAGGCTGATCTCACCGTGAAGTCCGCCGGTGTGGGCGCCCAAAACGGCCAACCTCCAAGCGAAAACGCGGTTCGGGCCATGCAGGATATCGATATCGACATCTCCACCCAACGGAGCGAGATGTTGAGTGCAGAATTGGCCAACGAAGCCGATCTCATCATCGGCATGACGCACGGCCACGGGGAAATGGTCAACCTGATGTTTCCCAACGCAGCAGAAAAAACCTTTGTGCTTCGGGAATTCGACAAGTCCCTGCCGCTGCATGAGCGGGAAGTATCCGATCCCATCGGCGGCTCCTACGAAGTTTACTGCCAGTGCCGCGACCAGATTCGGCAAGGCATCGATGCACTTTTGAACTCCATCAAAAAAAACAACGGATTCACCCATGACCAAACGACGCCCGTCGTCGAAATGGCCTTGGGCGCAGATCATGCCGGCTACGGACTCAAGAAAATCCTCGGCCATTATCTCGGAGAAAATGGCATCCCTTTCGCCGACTTTGGATGCGATTCATTGGACAAAGCTGATTACACGGATTATGCACGCGAAGTGGCCCAAACCGTAGCCGAGGGGCACAGCCGGCTTGGACTGTTGATCTGCACCACGGGAATCGGCATGAGTATGGCCGCCAACAAAGTGCCTGGAATTCGCGCGGCACTGGTGCATGATGAGCAGACTGCACGCCTCACCCGACAACACAATAACGCAAACATCTTATGCCTCGGAACCGGCGCAATGGACGAGCTCTTGGCCAAGCGTATCCTTGACGCGTTCATCGATACCTCGTTCGAGGCCGGCGGACGCCACGAGCGGCGGGTGAACAAAATGGAACCCGGCGCGGCCTTGGCCAGCATGAGGATCGACTCAGTGGATCCCGAGATCGCACAGGTGATCCGGGCCGAAACCATCCGCCAACAGGAAAACATAGAGCTGATCGCCAGCGAAAACTTCACCAGTCCGGCCGTCATGCAGGCTCAAGGCTCGGCGCTCACCAACAAATACGCAGAAGGCTACCCGGCCAAGCGCTGGTATGGCGGTTGCGAACAAGTGGACGTCGCAGAGCAATTGGCCATCGACCGGGCCAAGCAACTCTTCGGGACCGAACACGCCAACGTGCAACCCCACTCCGGAAGTGGAGCCAACATGGCGGTCTATTTTTCATCGCTGCAACCGGGTGACAAGATACTGACCATGGATCTGTCCCACGGCGGGCATCTCACCCATGGGAACAAGGCCAACTTCTCGGGGCGTTTCTACGAGGTCTCCCATTATGGGGTAAACAAGGAAACCGAGCAGATTGATTACGATGAACTGGCCCGGGTGGCTGGAGAGGAAAAACCGGCCATGATCACCGTCGGGGCCAGCGCCTACCCGCGCGTTATTGACTTCGAGCGCATGGGGCAGATCGCCCGGGATGTGGATGCGTTACTGCTGGCCGACATCGCCCACATTGCCGGATTGGTCGCCACCGGACAGCACTCCAGCCCGGTCGGCCACGCTGACTTTATCACCACCACCACCCACAAGACCCTGCGCGGCCCTCGGGGCGGCCTTGTTCTTTGCGGTGAAAAACATGCCAAAGCGATCGACTCTCAAACATTCCCCGGAATACAAGGCGGCCCGTTGATGCATGTCATTGCAGCCAAGGCAGTCTGTTTTAAGGAAGCTCTGCAGCCGGATTTCAGCGAGTATCAGGCCCAAGTTGTGGCCAATTCAGCCGCCTTGGCCAACGGCTTGGCCAGTAATGGATTTCGCCTTGTCAGCGGGGGTACAGACAACCACTTGATGCTGGTTGACGTTGGCTCCCGCGACATGACCGGCAAAGAATGCCAAGCCGCACTCGACGAGGCAGGCATCACGGTAAACAAAAACACCATCCCGTTCGAAACCCGCTCCCCCTTCCAAGCCAGTGGGATACGCATTGGCTCACCCGCCGTAACCACACGAGGCATGGGCAAACCAGAAATGGCCGAGATCGCCGATATGATCAGCGAGGTACTGCTCGACATTAATAACGTTGACAAGCAAGCGACCGTCAGACATCGTGTCCGGCAACTAACCGCAGGATTCCCCTTGCCGTATTAACACCCACCCGTTGAAACTTATTCCGTGGGCTTTGTCTAGCTATTCACCCGCAAGGTGAAGATTGGAAAACCCGATCAAGTAGGTCACTCCCCACAAATGAGTTAGAAGGGATATCCGTCTTTGGATTTACTGGAGGATCCTGCAAAAAAATGAAAAACACAAATCGTAAAACCAAGGGTTCCCGCAAGAAAAAATCAATCGGACTTGCCGCAACCGAAGCCGCCGCCATCCGGAACAAATATCTCCGTGCCTACGGCGAAAAAATCGATTCGGAAGATCAACCAACTAACGAAGACCAAGAGGATACAACAATAAATAAACAAGACCCTCGAAGCGAAAAAGACTCCGTAAACATGAGTCAGTTGCAGGCACTCGAGATGCCTGAGTTGAACATAATGGCCAAGAAACTGGACATTCCCAACTACGGCTCACTCAAGAAACATGAACTGATTTTTCAGCTCCTCCAACGTAACGCCGAAAAAGCAGGGGCGCTTTACACCGAGGGCGTCCTCGAGATTTTGCCGGAGGGCTTCGGTTTCCTCCGTTCCGAGAGCTTTAACTACCTACCCTGCCCGGAGGATGTTTACGTCTCCCCGTCTCAGATTCGCCGGTTCGACCTTCAGACCGGAGATATAATCTCCGGTGAAATCCGCCGACCGAAGGACAAGGAACGGTTCTTTGCCCTCGTCAAACTGGACTCAGTTGGACACGAGGAACCGGAAATCGCCAAGGACAAGATTCACTTCGACAACCTCACCCCCCTTTTCCCGGATGAACGAATTTTACTGGAAAATGACCCTACGGAATACTCCACACGCGTGATGGATATGGTGTGCCCGATCGGCAAAGGCACACGCGGTCTCATTGTGGCCCCGCCTCGCACTGGCAAAACGGTGCTCATGCAGAACTTGGCCAACGCCGTCATCAAGAACAATCCCGACGTGTATCTGTTCATCCTCCTGATTGACGAACGCCCGGAGGAGGTC
>DASCOW010000429.1:0-1927 GCA_036012205.1 Verrucomicrobiota bacterium | reverse complement strand
AGCATCCTCGTCGACCAGGATGAGCGCATCCTGCTGGGTGGCGACTTCACCCGCGTTGGCGGCGTGAACTACGGCCACGTCAGCCGGTTGCATCCGGATGGCTACGTGGACAGCAGTTTTAACATCGGCACCGGCTTGGACGACATCGTCTGGTCGCTGGGCGTCCAGTCGGATCGCAAGCCGATCCCGGGCGGTCGCTACACCTTCGTTGACGGCAACGCTGTGTTGTCGGCATCCCGGTTGAACGCGGACGGTGTGTACGACACCGCATTCGCCATCGGCGCGGGCGTGGAGGGCGAGGTGTTTGCCGTGGTGATCCAGTCCGACGGCGGCATTGTCATCGGCGGTGATTTCAAAAAAGTGGCCGGTGAGGCGGCAAAGAACATCGCCCGCTTGAACCCCGACGGCACTCTCGATACCACTTTTGCGGTGGGCACCGGCGCCGACAAGCCGATCCGCGACATTGCCATCCAGCCGGACGGAAAACTGGTTGTGGTGGGCGAGTTCGGGATCGTGGCCGGCAGCAGTTTTGGCAAGATCGGCCGCCTGAATTCCGACGGCTCGCCCGACACGGAATTCTTGCCTGGCATGGGAGCCAACGGCATCGTACACGCGGTGGGTATCCAGCAGGACGGTGGCATTATCATCGCTGGGGAATTCACCACCGTGGGCATCAAGGAGTTCCCATATGTGGCCCGCCTGCAGCCCAATGGCATCCTCGACGAGGAATGGGGCGGGGCGGCTGTGGGCATCAACGGTGCCGTGTTTGATGTGGGTACACTCTCCGACGGCAAGGTCATCATTGGCGGCGAGTTCACCGAGATCGGCGGCTACTCGCGAAACAGCTACGCCCGGCTGCACTACAACGGTGAGCTCGACCGGAACTTCGATCCCGGCGAGGGCGCCAACGGCCCGGTGTTCACCGTGGCATTGCAGCCGGACGGCAACATCCTGCTCGGTGGCCAGTTCACCCAGGTGGGCGAGTATGAGCAGAGCAACATCACCCGTGTTTTCGGGGGTGAACAGTTCGCGCTTGGCCGGGTGGAGTTCCGCAACCTGCGCATCGAGTACGACGAGGGTGCGGCCACTTATGAGCTGAAGGTCATTCGCTCCGGCAAAGTTCAGGAACCGGTGACCGTGCAGTACAAGACCGTGGACGGCACGGCCAAGCAGGGCGAGGACTTCACCGCCGCGACCGGCGACATCACCTTCGACAAGGGCGGCCGCGAGGCGACGATCTCAATCAGCCTGCTGGATGACGAGTTGGCCGAGGGTGCCGAGTCGTTCACCATCGAGTTGACCAGCGACGACGTGGGCCTCGACCTGGGCGGGCGTACCTCGATGGAGGTGGTGGTGATGGACAACGAGAGTTCCGCCAGCTTGGCGCAGTTGGCTTACGAGGTGCGCGAAAGCGACGGGGAGGTCGTGCTAGCCGTCAATCGGTTTGGCGGCTTGGGCGAGGAGTCCACCGTGAACTACAACGTCACCGCCATCACCGCGACGGCGGACGAGGATTACAACGCCGCCGCGACCGGCGTGCTGACTTTTGCCACGGGAGCGGCCTCGGCGTCGTTGATCATTGGCATCGTGGATGACTTCGACGAGGAGCCGACCGAGCAGCTTGCCGTAACATTGTCCGACCCGTCCGAGGGTCTGACCCTGGTGGGCGAACTGACTGTGACGGTGACCCTTCTCGACAACGACCGACCGGTGCCGGGCCTGACCACCTTCGAGATGGGAATGATCCCGCCGGATTCCGGTTGGAGCAGCTCCGGGAGCAAGCCGTGGTACGCGCAGACGGACCAGGTTTACGAGGGCAGCTATGCCCTGCGATCCGGCAAGATCACCGACTCACAGGAGTCGATCCTTGTGCTTGAGAGGGAAACCGGTGTCGGTACCGGGTCGTTCCACGTAAAAATCAGCTCAG
>DASCOW010000428.1:0-1101 GCA_036012205.1 Verrucomicrobiota bacterium | reverse complement strand
TTTGATTGAACCAAGCACTTGGCTTGCCAAGGGCCGGCTGCGCTTTTACCGTCCGTCGTCTGTATGGAGAAAGTTGTCATTATTGGGTCCGGATGCGCCGGACTGACCGCCGCAATTTACACCGCTCGTGCCGATCTCGAGCCGCTTGTGCTGACCGGCGTGATGCCGGGCGGGCTGCTCACCACAACCAGCATTGTTGAGAATTTCCCCGGCTTCGCCAAGGGCATCGACGGCACAGAGCTGATGATGGAAATGCAGCAGCAGGCCGAACGCTTCGGGGCAAAGATCCAGTTTGGATGCACAGTGAACTCAATCAATTTCAGCAGCCAACCGCTCAATGTAACCGCGGACGGTAGCGAAGTGCAGACGCAGACTGTGATCATCGCCAGTGGGGCCGGGCATCGCCACCTAGGGCTGGAGAGCGAAGCCACGTTGGAGAAAAAGGGCGTTACGTATTGCGCGACCTGCGACGGGGCACTGCCAATGTTCCGCGACCAGCCGCTGGTGGTGGTCGGCGGCGGCGACTCCGCCTGCGAGGAGGCGAACTATTTAACCCGTTTTGCATCAAAAGTTTACCTGATTCATCGGCGTGACGAACTGCGTGCCTCGAAGATCATGGCTGAGCGCACCTTGGCCAACGAAAAAATCGAGCCAGTGTGGCATTCGGAAGTCACCGAGGTGCTGGACGTCGCGCAGGACAAAGTCACCGGCGTGAAACTGCGCAACAACCAATCAGGCGAGGAGAGCACCCTCGACTGCGCCGGGTTGTTCATCGCGATCGGGCACGTGCCCAACACGCAACTGTTCCGTGGCGTGATCGACATGGACGACGCCGGTTATATCTTGCCGAAGCGCGGGCAGGAAACCAATGTCGGCGGCGTGTTCGTGGCGGGCGATTGCTCGGATCACGTTTATCGGCAGGCGATCACGGCTGCCGGCCAAGGGTGCGCGGCGGCAATCGAGGCCGAACGCCACCTCGCGTCGCTCGACCAATGACGCCGCGAAGCGACTGAACGATTCAACCATGCAGCCACGCAAGGCACAGATCAAACGCGACACAGCAGAGACGAAAATTCGACTCAGCCTGAACATCGACGGCAA
>DASCOW010000427.1:0-2623 GCA_036012205.1 Verrucomicrobiota bacterium | reverse complement strand
AGGGGCAGGTGGTGTACGGCGGCAAGGAGATCGGCGTGAACGGCGTGCGGGCGATCGTCCGTCGCCTGACCACCAAGGAGGACATGCCGGTGATCATCCAGGTGGACGAGGGAGCCAACGCCGGCCTGGTGGTGAGGGTCATCGATGAGTCCAAGCTCGGCGGTGCCAAGAGTATCAGCCTCTCCGCCGATTTGCCGTAGCCACAGGTCATGGGAAAAGTTTTTCAGGTCGAGACAAGGAACACGGGAGTCCTGTGGGGGTTGACCGGTGGCCTACTGATCTCGCTGCTCCTGTTCCTGATCCTGCCGTTCACGCAGAAACTTTCCGGCTCGAACCCGAAAAATCTGCTCCTCAAGGTGGACGTGTCCCTGCCTCCGCCCCCGCCTCCGCCCCCGCCCCCTCCGCCCCCGCCCGAGGAGGAGGAGGAGGAGGAAAAACCGGAATTACAGGAGGAACAGCAGTTGCTGAACCTGAATCAACTCGAGTTGGCGCTCAATCCCGGCGCGGGCGGGGTTGGTATCTACGCTGGGTTGAACCCGAAAGTGTCCACTGACGCCATCGCAGAAATGAAGATTTTTGACCTCTCGGAGGTCGATCGCGAGCCGCGTCCGCTGGTGCGGATTCCACCGCAGTATCCACCCAAATTGTTGCTGAACCGCGTTAAGGGCCGCGTGGACGTGTCCATTGTCATTGATGAAGAGGGGCGGGTGACGGACTATCAAGTGCGGCGGTACACTCATGACGAGTTCAAGCGCGAAGTCATGCGAGTGATCCGCAAATGGAAATTTAGCCCGGCGATCAAGGACGGTCGCAAAGTCGCCGTCAGAAAAATTCAACCTTTCTATTTCGGAAAACAATGATGAAAGCCACGAACCTCCCCTCATGTCCCGCGTTTGGCTTGCTGCTGGCGCTAGCCCTGTTGGCCCCGGCATTTGGCCAAGCGCAGCCGAGTTTTGCCAAGACGATGCAGTTTTGGAACAACCCCGAGTTCGTTAACAAATTCATGGCCAGCTACGGTGTCAAGTCCGAGGTGGAACCGAAGATCGATGCCGACGAGAAGGAACTGTTCGACGAACTGATCCCGCAGATTCAAGCCGATCCCAAGCAGGCTATTGTCATGCTGACCGAGGCAATCACTGCCGAGACAAGTGCAGCGCTGGAGTTCACCCTGGCCAATCTGTATGTGCAGGCGAGTGACTATCCCAAGGCGGTGGCGCAATACCGGGCAGCAATCAAAAAGTTCCCGGATTTTCAGCGCGCCCACATGAACCTTGGCGTGGTGTTGATCCAGCTCAATCAGCACGCAGAGGCGCAAAAGGAACTTGTGCGCACGCTCGAGCTTGGTGGCGAGGATGGCAACATCTACGGACTGATCGGCTACTGCCATCTGATCGGTGAGCGTTATCTTTCTGCCGAGGCCGCCTACCGCAAGGCGTCTCTTTTCTCACCGGACAAGCTCGATTGGAAGCTCGGCATTGCCCAGTGCCAGTTACAGCAGCAAAAGTACGGTGAGTGCATGACACTGTTCGGCGAATTGATCCAAGTAGACCCGGACAATGCCGACTACTGGCTGCACCAGGCCAACGCCTATCTTGGGTTGGCTGAATCCAACAAGGCTGCGACCAACTATGAGGTCGTCCGCCGCATGGGCAAGGCCGATGCCAAGGTGCTCAATCAACTCGGTGATATTTACATCAACTCGGGTACATATGATCTTGCGTTTACGGCTTACACCGATGCCGCCGTAGTTGACAAGGTCAAAGAGATTGCACCGCCGATTCGCGCGGCCGACATCCTGATTTCAGTTGGGGAGTTCGACCGAGGCAACTCTTTGATCGACCAGATTCGGTCGATCCACAAAAACAAATTCAAGGAGGTCGATAGGCTGAAAATCCTGCAACTTGAGGCCCGTGTGCAGTTGGCCAAGGGAGAGGAGGCCAAGGCTATCAAGACGCTCCAGCAGATCGTTGACAAGGACCCGTTGGACGGCGAGTCACTGCTTCTGTTGGCTGAGTACCACGGGCGCAACAACGAAGCCGAGAAGGCCGAGCTGTTTTTTCAGCGCGCCGAGCAGTTGAACAATTTCGAGGTGAGGGCCAAGGTCGCCCATGCCCAGTTTCTGGTGCACAGCGGCCAGTATGCCAAGGCGGTGCCGCTGCTCAAGTCGGCCCAGGCCAAGCGCCCGCGTGAAAGCGTACAGCGTTATCTTGACCAGGTCGTGAAATTATCCCGTCTGGCAAAGGGCTGAGCGCGATTGGCCAACGCGCTTCAAAAACGCTTGGGGTCGCACGGCACCGGTCGTAGAGTGTCCCCGCCGCATGGGTTCCGTCCGTCTCCTTCCAGAAATCGTTGCCAACCAGATCGCCGCCGGCGAGGTGGTGGAGCGCCCGGCCAGCGTGGTGAAGGAACTGGTCGAGAACGCGCTCGACGCCGGGGCGACGCGCATCACCGTGGAGATACAGGCCGGTGGGCGCAGTCTAATCCGCGTGACCGACAATGGTCGGGGGATGAATCGTGACGACGCGCTGCTATGTCTTGAGCGGCACGCTACCAGCAAAATTCAGCGGGCAGAGGACTTGGCCTCGATTGGTACGATGGGATTTCGAGGGGAGGCGATTCCCAG
>DASCOW010000426.1:0-6697 GCA_036012205.1 Verrucomicrobiota bacterium | reverse complement strand
GATCATTTTCAGATCACCCATGATCGGCTCTTCATCGCTCCCACTTATTTTTTTGCCCAATGCGAGATTCTTGACTCCCTTCGGCGCGAAAAATGGCGGCCGCGGCTTGCCTAGCGGTTTCTCGAGTTGTTTCACTCCCTTGATATTCTGCGGTGTACCAACAAACATCGGCTTGGGCAGCTTGAGCGGCAGCGCCGCCATACCGGCTGGTGCCTTGGCACCCGAATCCGCTGCCGCGTTAGCAGCCGGAAGCAAGCTCAGCAAGACGAACAACATTAACACGCAGCAGAACTGCGCCTTCAACTTCAAATCATTTTTTACCATTTTAGTTTTTGATGATGATAACCACACGCAAAAATGTACGGCTCGGAGCTCATTTTCATTCAGCATTTACTCTGCTGTCAAGCTCCGAGCTTCGGAAGAGCCGAACCATCTCCGACGCACCAAGGTGGACGGCCCAATCCAGCGGGGTTCGGCCGTCCCTGGCTTTTGCGTTCATTTTCGCGCCGTTGGCGAGCAGCAACCCGGCAATCTCCCGGTGCTCCCAATACACCGTCAAGTGCAGCGGGGTTTCGCCTTGGAAGCTTGTCGCGTTCACATCGGCCCCGGCTTCGATGAGCGCGATTGCGATCGCCGTGTGCCCGTTGAACGCTGCTTGATGCAACGCAGTCAACCCGGCGATGCCACCACGGACGTTTACGTCTGTCCCAGCGGCCATGTGCTGCCGAACAACCTCGATCCTGCCCAACTCTGCGGCGTCCCAGATCGCCAGCATGGGCGGCGGGGGCACAGTCGCACAACCGGCGAGCCAAGCAACGGCAAGTGTTATTGAAAGTGCGGCTTTCACGACGATGTCAGGCCGCTTGAACAAGCGTCTGGCGCGATCATTCAGCATGACAGCACGACTTACCGTGCTTGGCCAGACGCCAGTAATTGTACGGCCAAGGCGTGAGAAAACCGGCCAGCCACATGATCGGCAACACCCACCATGTCAACTGCGCGCCTCCGGCCAGAAAGTAATCCACAACATTCATTGCAGTCTCCATGGCCAACATGCTGATCATGCTCATACCCAGCGCGGTGCGAAGCGCCCGGGCCAGACCCAGTTCCCGAAACAGCAACACGGTTTCCAGCAGGACACTCGTGGTAATGCCCGCCAGCATCGCCATGGCCATGACCATCAACGGCCGAGCCGTTGCCACTTCCGGCGCGGCAAACTGAAAACCGGCAATCACGCCCATGTCGCCAATGCTGCAGCCGATCAGGCACCAAAGTGTATTGACTGCGGAGCGGCGCCAGAGTTTTCCATCCGTCCATGTCATGGTTAACTGACGGCGGCCAGGCACACGCCCTCTTCCCCCGTTGGCTCGGCAACAACTTCCTCGATCCAACCGGGCAAACGATCGACAGTTTCGTTGAGCAACGCCGTGCACGCTTCATCCGGCAATTCGCAGCTATCCTGAATGCCGTTGATGAAGCCGCTACATAGTTGCCTGCCAAACTGCAGCAAGCCCTCCCGCACCGGCACCGAGTGGATCGATAAAAACATGCCGAACACGATCGGGTTCCAGCCCCGAGCCTCTCCTGCCACCACGCACTTTCTGTAGCGTTGCACGAGGCGCTGATCGTACATTGGCTTGAGCAACCGCAGATGCTCCCGGCCGGCCATCTGGCTCGCCCGGGCAAACGGCAGCAGCGCCACATTGGCCGATAATTCGGCGTCGAGTTCCAACAATTCCCGGAACTGTCCGCGGTTGGCAAACCAGTACGCCGACTGCACTGCAGGCAACTCGATCGGCCTCAGGATTTCCCGCCCGTACCGCTCGAGGAACAGGCGCAGCCCGGACAGGTCGCTCACCGCCTCGATGTCGAACGGTCGCGGACTCGTACTGTCGCCGGATGGTATGTCGCTCATCAGTGAAGCCACGCTACGACGAACCGTTCCAACGCCGCGAGAGAAAAAGTTTCGGACGACGGACACTTTGTTCTTGCCTTCCGTCAACGATCCGCTTGGCCAAGCGGAGGGTCGCGCACGCGGCCGCGCGCGCTCACCAGTCGCGCCGACGCCGTCTTTCGGATAGCATCCCGCCTGTCATGCGAGCGGTCATTCAACGGGTTAGCGAGGCGTCTGTCACCATCGACGGCCAAGTACATGGCTGCATTGCTCAAGGCTTCGTCGTGCTGCTTGGCATCGAAGACGCCGACACCGCTGAAGACACCGAGTGGCTTTGCGGCAAAATCGCCCGCCTGCGCGTGTTCAACGACAACGATGGACTGATGAACTGCTCCCTTGCCGATGTCAGCGGCGGCGCGCTTGTCATCAGCCAGTTTACCCTTCACGCCAGCACAAAAAAAGGCAATCGCCCCTCCTTCACCCGCGCCGCCACGCCGGAGGTCGCCGTGCCATTGTACGAACAATTCATCGCCACGCTGGAAGACGAGCTTGGCCAAGCGGTGCAGTCCGGTGAGTTCGGCGAGAACATGAAGGTAGCCCTCATCAATGACGGTCCGGTCACTATCACCATCGACACAAAAAACCGGGAATAAGCATCTGGAACCGATCAAGGTTGTCGAAAGCCCTATACACCAGCGGCATACTCCAATGATCAAAAACTCCTTGAAAACTATCCCTGCCGATGTGACAGTCGGCGGGATATAAAATTATTATCCATTGCAATCGCTGGCGCCCTGCCGTTAGCAGGGTGTGGAAAGCTTGAGCAGTTGTCAGAGGTGGAACCAACTGAACCGGTTTCCGAGACTGCACCCTCCTCCCGTACCCCCAAACGGGAAAACACCCCGGAGGAGAAGGCACTTTTGAACGCCTCCGATTCGGGTGATGCCGAAACCGTTAAAAAACAACTGGCCCTTGGCACCAATGTGAATGTGAAGAGCGCAGATGGATTAACTCCTCTGCACCTGGCGGCCGAAAACAGACACAGAGAGGTTGCTGAGTTGCTCATTGACAATGGCGCCGATTTGGCTGCGGGAGATGCCGAAGGCTGGACCGCCCTGCATCTTGCATCGCGTGAAGCCCAAAGGGAAATTGTCAAGTTGCTCATCGCTAAAGGCGCGGACGTTAATGCTGAGGATGTAAACGGCTGGAGCCCTCTGCATGAAGTGACAGGACTGGGATTGCTGGAAATAACCCGACTGCTCATTGCCGAGGGTGCGGATGTGAATGCGGAGGATACAAAAGGATGGACTCCACTGCATGAAGCGGTTTTTAGAGGCCAGAAGGAAATTGTCGAGTTACTGATTTCCCATGATGCGGATGTGAATATGATGGATCACAGAGAGTTAACTCCGCTAAATTTGGCGACTTCCAAGAAGTTCAAGGAGATCGCTGGCATCCTCAATGAATCCGGAGGTAAGACAGGGCAAGAAATAAAATCTGAGAGGAAGTAGCTCATGGTGGGCAGAGTGATCTTTCATCGAGAGCATCTTTCTTTTCACGTTTGTCGGTGTCTGTTCGAAATTTTTTACGAAAACCTACATTACCTGTATTTTACATCATCAAAATAATGTCTCAGCGCTTGGCCAAGCGTGAGCTTTCCACACCGGCTTGGCGGTCGTAGAGTTCTCGCCGTTCGTTTTTCATGAAAACCCTTACAACTTCGATTGTGACGCTGGCATTGGTTACCGGTGCGTTCGCTCAAGGCAAGGAAGAGCCGCTTTGGCCGACCGGCACGCCCGGGGCCAAGGGCAATGCACCGCACGACATCCCGACGTTGACGCCATTCCCCGCGCCTGCCGACAACAACTCCGGCTCGGCGATTGTCATCTGCCCCGGCGGCGGCTACGGCGGCTTGGCCGCGCACGAGGGCGCGACGTACGCACAGTTTCTGCAACAGCACGGCGTTAGCGGCTTCGTGCTCAAATACCGGCTTGGCTCGGGCGGGTACAGGCACCCAATCATGCTGGGCGACGCAGCGCGCGCGCTGCGAACCGTCCGAGCCAACGCGAAGCGGTGGAAGATCGATCCGAACAAGATTGGCATCATGGGCTCGTCCGCCGGCGGGCATCTGGCCTCGACACTGCTGACGCACTTCGACGCCGGCAACCCGCAGGCCACCGACCCGATCGACCGCGTCAGTTCGAGGCCGAGCCTCGGTGTCCTTTGCTATCCAGTGATCACTCTGGGCGAGTTCACGCACCGCGGTTCCAAGCGCAATCTGCTCGGCGACAAACCGGCGGCGGAGCTGGTCAAGCTGCTCTCGAACGAACTGCAGGTCACGGCCGACACCCCGCCGACGTTCCTGTGGCACACGGCAGAGGACAAAGCTGTGCCGGTGGAGAACAGCCTGCAATTTGCGGCCGCGCTGCGCAAAGCCGGCGTGCCGTTCGCGCTGCATGTCTATCAAAAGGGCCGGCACGGGCTTGGCCTCGCTGACAAGCCGCCGTTCAAAAACACCCACCCATGGGCCAGGAACTTGGTTTTCTGGCTGACGGCGCAGGGATTTATCACCAAATAATCGGCGCTTGGCCAAGCGCTTGGCCTTGCGGTACGCTGCCCGCCCCTGAAAATGGATTTAAGTAACGACGAAATCAGACGCTACTCCCGCCATCTCATCCTGCCGGAAGTCGGGATGACCGGCCAAAAGAAACTCAAAAGCGCCAGTGTGCTGTGCATCGGCACCGGCGGGCTGGGCTCACCGATCAGCATGTACCTCGCCGCTGCCGGCATTGGCCGGATCGGGTTGGTGGACTTCGACGTGGTGGACTTCTCGAATCTGCAGCGGCAGATCGCCCACGGCACGGAGGATGTCGACCGATCAAAGGTCGAGTCCGCCACGGAGACGATCAATAGCATCAACCCGAACGTGATCGTGGACAAACACGAGGCGGCATTCACCAGCGAGAACGCGATGGCCCTCGTCGCAGACTATGATATCGTGGTCGACGGCACCGACAACTTCCCCACGCGCTACCTCACCAACGACGCCTGCGTGCTGCAGGGTAAACCGAACGTGTACGGCTCGATCTTCCGCTTTGACGGACAGGCGAGCGTGTTCGCGCCCAGCCTTGACGGCCCGTGCTATCGCTGCCTCTACCCCGAGCCACCGCCACCGGGCATGGTGCCGAGCTGCGCCGAGGGCGGCGTGCTGGGCGTTCTGCCTGGCATCGTCGGCTGCATTCAAGCCGCCGAGATCATCAAGCTCGCGCTAGGCCAGGGCGATTCGCTCGTCGGCCGGTTGCTGATTTTCAACGCGCTTGAGATGAAGTTTCGCGAGGTCAAGCTGCGCCGTGATCCAAAGTGCCCGTTGTGCGGTGACAACCCAACGGTCAAGGAGTTGATCGACTACGACCAGTTCTGCGGCATCCCCGATCAACCGGCGGAGCCGGATGAAAACCCGGACGAGGTGGACGTGCAGGAAATGAAGCGTGCGCTCGACAATCCGGACCTTGGCATCGCCATCGTCGATGTGCGCGAACCGGACGAGTTCGAGATCGCCAAAGTCGAGGGCACGACACTTTTGCCGCTCAGCCAGATCGAGCAACGCTTCACCGAGTTGGACCCGAACCAAACGATCTACCTGCAATGTAAGGCAGGGGTGCGCTCGCTCAAGGCGCTTGGCTTTTTGCGTGAGCAGGGATTCAAGTACCTCAAGAGTGTAAAAGGCGGCATCACCGCCTGGTCCGAGGAAATCGATCCCAACGTCCCGAAATACTAAGTCTTAGTCAAGTTGTCCTCGCAGGTGATGAACGACTCGAATGTGGCCCGGTGGCTTGGCGGTATGAGCGCCTTGAACACCGCCTCTGCGGCATCGTAATCGCGCTCCAGCACCTGCCCCACTTCGTGAAGTTGGGCGATCACTTCCGACTGCGAATGCGGGATGCTCAGCACCAGCATCTCGCGCACTGGCCGCAGTTGCTTGCCTAACTCCGCCATGAACGCCTCGAAGCCTTCGCCGGTCTTGGCCGAAACTACGATGGAATTTGGATACTGCTCCGTGAAGCGCCTGGCCAAACCGGGCGCGGTGACGCGGTCGACCTTGTTGAACACCATCAACATCGGCTTGTCGGCCACACCCAACTCGTCGAGCACGACGTTGACAGCCTCGATTTGTTCCTCCGCCTGGGGTGAACTGATGTCCACAACGTGCAGCAGCAGATCCGCCTCGATCACCTCCTCGAGCGTTGCCTTGAACGCATCGACCAGGTCATGCGGCAGCTTGCGGATGAAACCCACCGTGTCGGAGAGCAGCACGTTCTGGTTTGTCGGCAGGCGCAGGCGCCGTGTCGTCGGGTCGAGGGTCGCGAACAGCTTGTCCTCGGCGAGCGCCGAGGCGCCAGTGATGGCATTAAACAGCGTGGACTTGCCGGCGTTCGTGTAGCCAACCAGCGAACCAAGCGGCCACTGGTTGCGCTTGCGTCCGGAGCGCTGAACACTGCGGTGGCGCATGACCAGCTCAAGGTCGCGCTGAATCTTGTCGATCCGTTCGCGCACCTTGCGGCGGTCCACCTCAAGTTGACTTTCGCCCTCGCCGCCGCGCATGCCGATGCCGCCCTTTTGTCGCGACAAGTGCGTCCAGAACCGCGTCAACCTCGGCAGCAGATGGTTCAATTGCGCCAACTCCACCTGGAGCTTGCCCTCACGTGTGCGGGCGCGCTGCGAAAAAATATCGAGAATCAGCGCCGTGCGATCGAGGATTTTGCACTCGAACACCTTCTCAAGGTTGCGACCCTGCGCCGGGGT
>DASCOW010000425.1:0-2957 GCA_036012205.1 Verrucomicrobiota bacterium | reverse complement strand
GCACGTTTCACGAGACCCCCAACATCGACCGCTTGGCCAGGAGCGGCATGCGCTTCACGCATGGCTATGCGGCCGGTTCCGTCTGCAGCCCGACGCGCGCCAGCATCATGACCGGCAGGCATCCGGTCCGGGTCGATATAACCGACTGGATCCCCGGCCAACCCAACCGTGCGACGAATCCCCTGCTCCACCCCGACGACCGTAGCCACCTGCCCCTCGAGGAAGTCACCATTGCCGAGACGCTCAAGGAACACGGCTACCAGACATTCTTCGCCGGCAAATGGCACTTGGGAAACGAGGGCCAATGGCCAACCGATCAGGGCTTCGACATCAACATCGGAGGGCATCATCGAGGCTCTCCTCCCGGCGGCTACTACGCGCCGTGGAACAACCCCGTTCTCAAGGCCAAGCGCAAGGACGAATACCTCACAGAGCGCCTCACCGGGGAGTCTGTCAAATTCCTGGAAGAGCGCGACCAATCCAAGCCGTTCCTGCTCTACCTCTCCTACTACAACATCCACACCCCGATTCAGGCATACAAGAAACACATTGACCATTATCAGTCCAAGGCGGCCAAGGCATTCGAGGGCAAAACACCGACCGAACCGGAGCACGAGGGCACCAACCGCCTGCGGCAAGACAACCCAGCCCTGGCCTCAATGGTGGCTGCCGTTGACGACAGCGTCGGCGTGCTCTTGGGCAAGCTGACTGAACTCAAGCTCGACGAGAGCACCGTCGTCATATTTTTCAGCGACAACGGAGGCCTCAGCACCCTCCAGCGTGGACGCTCCGGCCCCGGTTGCAACCTCCCGCTCCGGGCTGGCAAAGGCTGGCTGTACGAGGGCGGCGTGCGCGAACCTGCCATTATCCGCGCCCCCGGCGTCACCCAACCCGGCAGCGTGTCACACAAGCCGATGGTGAGCATGGATTTCTTCCCGACCATGCTCGATTTGGCCGGCCTGCCGCTCCAGCCCAAGCGGCATATCGACGGCCAAAGCCTCATACCCCAACTCAAAGGCAACGACTCCGGTATGCGAACCTTCTACTGGCACTATCCGCACTACCACGGCTCCGCATGGAAACCGGGCGCTTCCATCCGCGACGGTGACTGGAAACTCATCGAGTTTTATCACTACAAAAACTTTGAGCTCTACAACCTTGCCAATGACCCCAGCGAACGACACAACTTGGCTAAGACCAACCCCGTCGAGGCCAATCGACTACGGGCCAAGCTTGTCACGTGGCAAAAGAGGATGAACGCCAAGATGCCAATGCCCAATCCCGACTACGAACCCGCCAAACGAAAGCCAAAGTCAATATGACTCACGGTTTGAAAGCTGTCCGTCTCGCTTGGTTTTGGCTGCTGGCTTTTCCCTTGACAACTTTGCCGGAGCAGCCGCTTGAATGGATTCGCCCGAATGCCGGTGGAGACGGCTTCGTTCGAGGCGAACGCACGGAGCCGTTCCGCGTCTGGGGATTCAATTACGATCACGACGAACCCGGGCGCCTGCTCGAGGACTACTGGGAGTCGGAATGGGACACTGTCGCGGCGGATTTCGCGGAGATGAAGGCGCTGGATGCCAATGTCGTCCGTATCCACCTGCAACTCGGCCGGTTCATGGACACGCCCGATCAACCAAACGCCAAGGCGCTTGCTCAACTCAAGCGCCTGGTTCTCCTGGCAGAGGAAACCGGGCTGTATCTCAACCTCACCGGCCTGGGCTGTTACCACAAAAAGGACGTCCCGCCGTGGTACGACAAACTGGGCGAGGCTACCCGCTGGAAAACCCAGGCCCACTTCTGGGCAGCCATTGCCAAGGTGGGCACCGACAGCCCAGCCATCTTTTGCTACGACCTGATGAACGAGCCGATCCTGCCCGGCAAGAAGAAGGCAATCGACTGGCTGGGGGATGAGTTCGGCGGCAAACATTTCGTGCAGCGCATCGCGCTGGACTTGACCGGACGCACGCCCCAGCAGGTGGCCAAGGCGTGGGTTGACAAACTGGTGGCAGCCATCCGCCGCCATGATCAACGGCACATGATCACCGTCGGCGTCATCCCTTGGGCGCTCACGTTTCCCGGAGCCAAGCCGTTGTTTTACGCGCCGGAGGTCGGGGCGAAGCTCGACTTTGTCAGCGTCCATTTTTATCCAAAGACGGGAGAGGTCGACAAGGCTCTAAAGGCGCTGGCCGTGTACGACGTGGGCAAGCCGCTGGTGATCGAAGAGATGTTCCCCCTAAAGTGCGGCCTCCCGGAACTGGATCAGTTCGTAACGCAATCAGCCAAGACGGTCGACGGCTGGACCGGCTTTTACTGGGGCCACACGTTGGAGGAATATCGAGCTGACAAACCCAGCCTGAAATCCGCGGTCATGCTGCAGTGGCTCGAGTATTTTCAGACCAACGCACAGCTCGGAGCTGGAGTCTCCGGAAACAATAGGCGATGAAACCCTCCCCAAGCATCGCCTTCCTCGGAACCGGCCTCATGGGGGCGCCGATGTGCCAAAATCTCCTGTCCGCAGGGCTGCCACTTACCGTGTGGAATCGCAGCCTGGTCAAGGCTGAGCCCTTGGCCCAGCGCGGAGCCATCGTCGCCGACTCACCGCAAAGCGCTGTCGCCGATGCCGACGTGGTCATCACCATGCTCTCCGACGGGCCGGCGGTATCGGAGGTAATGTTCGAGCAGGGTGCGGTAGACGCCATCCGCGAAGGTGCCACTCGCATCGACATGGGCTCCATCGGCGCTGACGAGGCCATCGACCACGCCAAGCGTCACTCCGAGCGCGGCGTGCGCTATCTCGACGCCCCAGTATCCGGCGGCACCAGGGGTGCTGCGGCGGGCGAACTGGCCATCATGGCCGGCGGCGACGCGGAGACCTTCGCGGCGATGCAGCCGGTCTTTGCGCCGCTTGGCCAAGCGACGCACGTGGGCCCAAACGGCTGCGGCCAACTGGCCAA
>DASCOW010000424.1:0-5527 GCA_036012205.1 Verrucomicrobiota bacterium | reverse complement strand
CACAGCCACTGCCGCGCTGACAACCGGACGGTTGCGGAGTCGCTGATGGGGAGTTGCCCGGTTTCGTGCGTCATCAGAATTGGAAATAGATAAACGGCTCTCCGCCGCCCGGCGCGAACAGCAGCATCCAAAGAATCATCGCCACCGCCAGCCCGACCTTCACCACCGGTTGGACCGATCCGCAGATGCCGTTACTGCTTTTGCTGCTCGTCGTGTCGATCTGGGTTTACCAGTTCATTTACGAGTCGCCGCTGCGTGCATGGCTGGAGAAACCGCTGATGAAGGTTGTGATGGCGGTGGCGATGATTCTTTGGCTGCTGCTGTTCGCTCCGGGAGGCGGTGAGCCGTTTATTTATTTCCAGTTCTGATGAAGGACGAAACCAGACAATCCATCAGCGACTCAACTGCCGTTCACTTGTCGGCGCGGCAGTGGCTGTGTGTGCTTGGGCTGTCGCTTGGCCTGGCCTGGTTGCTGCCAGTGGTTTGGACGGCGTTCGAGGTGTTCGAGCCGGTGCCGCACTACCGTGTGCCGTACGAGTTGAGCAACGACTATTGGCTGTACGAGCGGTGGCTGGATCAACTGTCGCCGGACGCCATCCCGGTGGTCGGCGACTCGGTGGTGTGGGGCGAATACACGGCGCACGATGGAACACTGTCTCGATTTCTCGGCGACGCGACGGGAGCGCCGTTCGCCAACACCGGCCTCAACGGGCTGTACCCGCTCGCGCTGTGGGGGTTGATCGAGCATCACGGCGGCGCGTTGGCCAACCGCCGCGTGCTGCTGCACTGTAATCTGCTATGGATGAGCGACCCGGAGGCCGACATGCAGATTGAGAAGGAACAGGTATTCAACCACCCGGCACTGGTGCCGCAGTTCGCGCCACGCATCCCGTGCTACCGGGTCGGCACCGACATCCGACTTGGGCGGATGCTTGAGCGGCAGCTTGAGCCGTTGAGCTGGGTGCGGCATCTGCAGCAAACTTATTTCGATCAAAAATCCGCGCCGGAGTGGACACTGGCCGACGACGGACAGTTCCCGCCGACGTTTCCGAACACGTATCGGCTACCACTCGGTGTGCAGGGCGTGCCGTTGTCGTTCGAATCGCCAAGCGCAAAACGCGGCTTGGCCAGCGAGCGGCACAAATCGTGGTCGGCAAACTCGCCGGGGTCGCTCAACATGGAGTGGGTGACGCCGAAGAGTTCGCTGCAGTGGCAGGCGTTCCGCCGTTTGGCAAAGCGGCTGCAGGGCAGGGGAAGCGATTTGCTTGTCATTGTCGGCCCGCTGAACGAGCATATGATGAACGATGAGACTAGGGAAAAGTACATTGGCTTTCGCACGGCAGTCACCGTTTGGCTGAAGGCGGAAGAGATTCGTTTTATTGTGCCGGGAGTTTTGCCGAGCGCGGAGTTCGCCGACGCGAGCCACCCGTTGACGGAAGGCTACGAGCGCCTGGCCAAGCGCCTGGCCGACGAGCCGGTGTTTCGCGCTTGGCTTGGGCAATAAAAGCGGCGGGATTTCGCGGCCTCTGAAAAGAGTTTTTTGTTTTTCAATGCTCGGTTGAAAGGCAGCCGATCTTGGCGAATGCCCACGTGAAGCCGAGCAGGCTGAAAGTGAAGAGGTGGGGGCCGCCAACGATGTAAAGCAGCAGCGTCCCGACAACCAGTACAGCCCATCCGGCTGCCGGTTTCTTGGTGAACAGGATGGTGAGCGACCCGAGCAACACGACGCTGAACACAACTCCGACCATGCCAAGCGCCAAACCGTGGGGCTGAGTGGTCGAGAGGTTCAGGATGCCAAGGCCAAGGACGACCGCTATTCCGGTGAGGGCAAGGATAGAGTTCACGAAAACATTAATCACGCGGCGCGCATTGAGCCGAAAACCCAGCTGGCTGGCAAGTTTATACTCTGTTTTTCTTCCGGTTCCTGAAATTGCCTTGAGGTTTTGGGCCTGTTGACCGCAGTCTCTCCGCAGCATGGCCGACCGGAGGATGACCGATGTCTTGACGGAGCCGGACGCAGCCCTGGAGGGGACGCTCCGGCCGGGGGTGTTCGACGAATTCACTGGTCAGTCCAAAGTCAAGGAGCGGCTCGGGATCGCGGTCGAGGCGGCTCAGCAGCGCGGCGAGGCGCTTGACCACATCCTGCTGAGCGGCCCGCCGGGCCTCGGCAAAACCACGCTCGCCGGCATCCTCGCCCGCGAGATGAGTGGCGACATGAAAATCACCAGTGGCCCGATCATCGAGAAGGCTGCCGACCTCGCCGGCCTGCTGACCAACCTCAATCAGGGCGACGTGTTATTCATCGACGAGATCCACCGGTTGCAAAAAAACATCGAGGAATATCTCTATCCGGCGATGGAAGATTTCACGCTCGACATCATCATCGACCAGGGGCCAAGCGCGCGCAGCGTGCGGTTGAACCTGCCTCGGTTCACGCTCATCGGCGCGACCACCCGGAGCGGCCTGTTGACGGCACCGTTGCTCACGCGTTTCCCGGTGCGCGAGCGGCTCGACTATTACCAGGCGGACGACTTGCAAACGATCGTCCGACGATCGGCCCGGCTGCTTAACGTGGAGATCGACACTGATGGGTCGGCCGAGGTAGCACGCCGCAGCCGGGGCACGCCTCGCATCGCCAACAACCTGCTGCGCCGCGTACGCGACTACGCGCAGGTGAAGGGCGACGGTGGCATCGACGGTGGCACCGCCGACAAGGCGCTGGCCATGCTCGAGATCGACGAGGACGGCCTCGACGAAATGGACAAGCGCATCCTTGAGGCGATCATCGTCAAGTTCAGCGGCGGGCCGGTCGGCCTCTCGTCTCTCGCGGTGGCGGTCGGTGAGGAGCCGGACACGCTTGAGGAGGTTTATGAGCCATACCTGATTCTCGAGGGCTACCTCAACCGAACGCCGCAGGGCCGCATCGCCACCGAAGCCAGTTTCAACAAGCTCGGCCTCACGGCTCTCAACAAAAACAGCCAGCAGAATTTGCTCTAGCTGCCGCTTGGCCAACGGCGATTGAACATGACCACAGCCTCCCTAACCCGCGAGCCTGGCTGCAGGCCGGCGGCTTGGCGCCTTGGCCAAGCGGCCGTGGAAAACCGCAATTGGTCTGAACGGGTTCGCCTCCTCCGCTGCGAAGTGCGGCAAGCAGTTTCCGATTTGGGAAGTACTCGACTTCAGTGCAAAGGCAGGCTTCGACGGCATCGAGTTGGTGCAAAACTGGCCGCAGGGGCCGTACCCGGCGCATGCCGAAACCGAGCGCATTGTTGCACTCCGTCGGACGGCCTCGCGAGATGTTGCAGCGCATCGGTGTGAAGCACATCGGCTACGTTCACTTCACCGACACCGATGGCACACTGCGCGACGGTGGCACGTCCAGACATCTGCCGGCGGGCGACGGGCATATCGATGTTCCGACTTCCTTCAAGACGCTCGACGACGGTGGGTTCGACGGCTGGATTATGATCGATCCGTGGCAGATTCCTGATCCCTACGCGGCCGGCACTCAAGGCATCCGGGCTATCAAAAACTTCAAGCGCTGACCCAGCTTGGGGGGCGGCGCGCTCGCTCCCCAATAAAACAAAAAAGTTTTCATGGGACCATCAATGGCCCACCTGTCCCGCTAGACTCTCTCCCGTTGCTGCCATTGGCGACGGTAACACCTTGACAAACATGAAAACGACGGAGAGAAAAAATACGACGGCTCGGGGGCAGATGGAACTGCCACTCGGGAATGCCCTAGGCGGTCAAATCGTTGGCCACGTTTCACGCAACCGCTGCAGAGCCCCGCAGCATGTGGCTGATTGGTGGTTTGCCCGGATGCGTTTGTGGACGATGGACGCTGATGCCAAGCCGGAAGGGAGGGTTCTCGCATGACACTCATATGCAGAAAGCGCCCGCGGATCGTGCTGCACACTCGGCGGGTGGTGGCGTTGTTTGGCCAAGCGAGGTTGATGCGCGAGGCCGATGGGAGGTTTCAACTCGAGGGTGGCAACCGGCACGACCGCATGGCTGCCATCGAGTGGACCTCGCTGTTCCTACCTGAGGCAGTGGTCGCACAGAAAGCTCTGATGGCACGTGGATAGCCAACTGGCATTGAACAGGACGCCAGGAGGGGTTGTGTTGTCTTCGGAGTTTTGGTTAGGGCACGTAGTGGCAGTTGAACTCCGCCACAGGCCTTCCACGGCAACATAGAGCCTGTCTCCGTCTCGATCGAAAGAATCGATCAAGATCGCAGGAAGGGAAAAGTGTGCCCGTTATCGGCGTTTCTTTGTCTTGGTTCTATCCCCGACCAACCCCTCAAGCCTGCGTTTTAATTTCTCAATGACCCGGGTGTGGCGGGGATCGTTCACCTGATTTTTCAGTTCGGGAATGTTCCCGGCATAGTCATAGAATTCTTCGGCCAATACTTCTCCGTTCCTGAAATCAACCCATTGGGTGTAGCGATATTTGTCATCCCGAATGCTGTATCCCATTTTTTGAGGACTAATTTCGGTGAAATTATATGATACCGGTCGCGGAAACTGGGAAAATGCGAAATTCTTTACCGGGCCGCTGTTATCGAGAAGCGGCGCCAAACTCACGCCCTCCAGCCCTTCCGGTTTCTTGAGCCTGCACAGATCCGTCAACGTCGGATAGATATCCAGAAGTTCCACGGCCTGGCGGATTACCTTCCCCTTGGCTTTTTGGGACGGCGAGACAAACAGCAGCGGCACTTTGGTTCCCGTGTCGTAGTTGGTGAGTTTTCCCCACAGGTTGTGTTCGCCCACGTGGAAACCATGATCGCTGTATAGGCTGATCACCGTGTTCTCATCCAGCCCAAGTTGCCTTAATTCCCCAAGGACGCGACCCAGTTGCGCATCCATGAAACTTGTCGCGGCATAGTAGCCGTGCCGCAACTCGGCGATCTTCTCACCGGACATCGGCCCTTTATTAGGAATATCGGTATACCCCCTTGCTTCTCTCCAATCGTGACCGGCCAGCGCCGGGGCCCCTTCCGGCATGTGCGGGTTGGCTGGCTTGGCCAGTTTGGCACGGTCGTGCATCGCCCAATATTTAGCCGGGGCGGAAAAAGGCATGTGCGGTTTGCGGAAGCCCACTGCAAGGAAGAAGGGCCGGTTCCTTTTCTTGAACTGACGCAGCTTTCTAATGGCGGCATCGGCAGCCTTGCCGTCGAGGTGATCATTGTCCTGACACTGGGCGGATTCCGCTCCGGCGGCTTTTCCGCCCGTTCGGTTTTCCGGCAGCATGTACTGCTCGATTTTTTCGCAGTGATCGAACTCGGGCTTGTCAGACCACGAAGGCGGATCCGTGGAAGGCTTACCGGATCCATGATAAACCTTCCCGATGGAGTGGGTGTGGTAGCCGTTCTGCTTGAACCACTGTGGCAGGGTAACGACGTCCAGTTTTTCGTCGCGAAAATGTTTTTTCAGCCCCCAGACCCGGAGGGTGTCCGGCCGCATCCCAGTCATGACCGATGCGCGGGAGGGATTGCAAATGGCGATCTGGCAATGGGCGTTTGCAA
>DASCOW010000423.1:0-4220 GCA_036012205.1 Verrucomicrobiota bacterium | reverse complement strand
CACCGCGCTGCCCCCCTCCGGCTGTGACACGATGCTCGCCGGCTGCGCCACCGTCACGGTGATCGACTCCGACTCCACACGACCGGCCCCGTTGCTCACCGCCACCTTGTAGTCGTCCGCATCCGACGGCGTCACACTGACCAGGCTCAGGCTCGACCCGGTCGACCCGTCCAGCGCCACTCCGCCCTTGCTCCATTGATAGGTGATCGGTGCCGTGCCAACGGCGGTGACAGACAATTCAACGCTGTCACCCTCAACCAGCGACATCGATTCAGTAAGCTGGGTGATGGTCGGCGGTGACTTAACGGTGAGAGTGACCACATCGCTATCCACACTGCCCGTGGCATTGGTGGCGGTCACTTTGTAGTCACCAGCGGCCGATGCCTCGACGGCGGTCAATGTCAGCGTGGATTCGGTGGCGTCCGCTATGGCGACACCGTCCTGTGACCACTGGTAAGTGATCGGCTCCGTACCGGTGGCCGCGACTTGGAACAGGGTGCTGCCGCCCAGCACGATGGTTGCGGCCTCGGGCTGCGAAGCGATGGTGACCGGCTGCACCACGGACACCGTCACCCCGTCGCTTCCGGTCAGGCCGGCTAAGTTGGTGATCTCAACGGAGTACACCCCGGCGTCTGTGCTGGCGATGTCCGGCAGAGTCAGGCTGGCGCTGGTCTGGCCGTCGATCAAAGCCCCGTCCCGTTTCCAAGCGTAAGTCATCGGCTGGCTTCCGGTGGCGGTCAGGGCCAAAACCACCGTCTCTCCGGCGATGACATTTTGGTTCTCCGTCAAAGAGGCGACCACCGGTGGGGTCTCGACGGTCAGGGTGGCAACATCACTCAACACACTGCCCGCCGGGTTGGTGACGACCGCCTGATATTCGCCGACGGAAGCCTCAGTGAGACTGGCCAGAGTAAGGGTCGTTTCCGTGCCGCCCTCGACATCCTCCCCTGCGTGTTTCCACTGGTACGTGATCGGATCGGTACCGGTGACCGAGATTTCAAGAACCACACTGCCTCCCACGATTCCGCTGGTGCTCGCCGGTTGCGTCCCGATGGTGACAGGCTGGATCACGCGCACGGGAATGTCATCACTGGTCACGCTCCCGGCGAAACTGCTCACCTCAACCGTGTAATCACCGGCGTCGGTGTACTGCATGTTCGTCAGATCCAACGTGGCGCTCGTGGCACCGTCAATTAGGTTACCGTCTCGTCGCCATTGGTAACTCAGTTCCGCATCCGCCAACGGGTTGCTCGCAGTGACTTCCAGCGTCACAGTGCCGTTCAACAATCCGTCCGCACTCTCGGTCGCCGAGTCGATCACCGGTGTCTGTGACAGTTCGTGATTAAGCTGCACCGTGCCGGTTTCGCCTCCGACGCCATCCACCGCAACGAGATAAGTCACACCCTCCTCAACATCGAAGACCACCTCACTGTCCTGGCCGTCTCCACCGCTGTTGTCGTCGCTTCCCACCTCCTCGAGTGCATCCCAGCCGCTGCCCGAGCCCACCTTGTAAATGGCCAGCACGGTGTCGAAATCACTGTTTTCCGTAGACAGCTTGGCAGTGCCCTCCTCCGTGGGGGTGAAGGTCGTCCATGCCGAGGCGCCACCGGTGTTGCCGGCGTGGTTTGGCTCTCCCGGATCCTTGGCGGCACCGGTGGTAGTGTAAACTGTCGCTCCGCTGAACGAGAATTCGCCCGGCTTTTTCTCGATATTCCGCAGCTTGGCGATCAGGCGCGGCAACAGATCCGGTCCGCCAAAGACAATTTCGATTTCCTTGTCCCCAGTATCGCCACCAACCGGCCCGGGCGTCAGGAATGAGCCCAAGTCCAGCTTGGTGTTTACTTCCGTATCCGGAGCATCCTCTTCAAACTGAATCAACAACTGGGCACCATCACTCACGATGCTCTCCGCACCGGAGGTCACCTGTACAGCGTACACACCTGCATCCGATGTCTTCACCTCCTCAAACACCAGCCGCCTGATTGTCTCACCAGTCAGCAGTTGTTCGTCCTTGTACCAGGCGTAACTGATGTCGCCGGTCTCAACCTCCAGAGTGACGGCAAGCTCCGCTGTCAACCCCACAACACCGGTCGTTGGTTGGGGTTGCACGGTGATCACCGGCAGGACGGCGGTGGTGACTTCCAGTTGCCAGTTCAACACAACATCCCCTGTCGCACCGTTGAATCCGTCGACCGCCACGCTGTATACTTGGCCCTCGATCGCGTTGAACCGCACTTGACTCGTTAGATACCCGCCCAAGTCGGCGTCCGCAGCACGGATCTGTAGATCCTCAAGCGTCTCGCCGGTGTAAACGGCCAGTGTCGTGTCAAACGTGCTTCCCTTTGTGTCGAAAGTTGCGATGCCATTGCCCGGCGCGCGCCACTTCATCCACACGGAGGTCGATGCGGCACGATCCCCGTGAGGTGGCTCATCTATTTCCGAATTGGCTCCGACACTGGTTCCACGATACTCTCCGTTCGATTCATTCAATTGAACAGCCTCGAGGAAATTGTCCTGTAACTCAATCGCATCAGCCAGCACCCTGAAGTTCATAGAGTTGCTGTAAAGGGCGCCCCCCTCGCTGCCGACGTTGAGACTGTAACTCCCCGAATCCGGAACGGCCACATTGGCCAGGACCAGGGTTTTGTCGGTTGCACCGGGGATGTTCACGCCGTTTTTCAGCCACTGGTAATTGAACGTCCCGTATCCCGACACCGGAGCGGTGAACGACACCGTCGACCCCTTGTACACCTCCTTCAATTCGTCCAGATTGCCGACGCTCGGCGGTAGCAACACCTCCACCATGGCCTCAGCGCTTGAGAGGTCACCCACCTCGTTCGCGATGACAACATGAAAGACGCCCGCATCCGTCTCGGCGGTATTTTCAATAAGCAAGCTGGGCAAGATAGCCCCCTCGACGATCGCACCGTCCTTGTACCATTGGTAGCTGATGGGCTGCGATCCGCTTGCGAGCACGCTCAATTCATAAGGCTGACTCTCCCTGATCTGGGCGGACTGCGGTTGGGTAACAATCGAAACCGGCTGGGCGACCCGCAGGGAGGCACTTCGACTCAACTGATCGCCGGCTGGGTTGGTGACCCGTACTTGATACCCTCCCGATTCGTCCAGACTGACACTCGCGATGGAGAAAACCGACGTGGTCGCCCCGGCAACTTGTTCGCCGTTCTTCAACCATTGGTAAGTCAGCGGCTCTGTGCCGGTCGCCTCCACTTCAAAGGTTACACTCGAGCCCGTGGGTGCCATGCGATCCTCCGGCTCGGCCACAAGCGTAACGGGCACGTTCACCACCACCGCAACTTCATCGCTGGTAACGGCGCCCCCCTCGTTGGAAACCGTAACCGTGTACATCCCGCCCTGCTCGGATTGAACATCCGAAATCTCCACCTTGGAATCCGCGAACCCGTCGAGCACCTGCCCGTCGCGTTTCCACTCAAAGTTCAGCGGCTCCGTGCCGCTAGCGCCAACAGCCAGAAACAAAGTCTCTCCCTGCCGCAACTCATCGCCCGTCGGCTGAGTCGTGATGATTGCAGGCTTCAAAATCAACAACCGCACCTCCGGGCTGGTTACCTTGCCGGCTGGATTGCTGGCCACCACGCGGTATTTGCCGGTGTGCGCCTCCTGCACGTTGTTAAGAGTGAGCGTTTTTTTGTTGGCTCCACTCAATGACTGATTTTCGTACAACCATTGGTAATCGATCGGCTCGGTGCCGGTTGTTGAGACGTTAAACGTCGCTGTTTCGCCTGGGAAAACCTGAACCTGACTCGGCAATTCGACAAAGCTGACCGGTTCATAAACCACGACGGAAGAAAGATCGCTCACCACTTCGCCGGCTTCGTTCGACATCACCAGCTTGTATTCCCCGGTGTGCTCCGGCTTTGCGCTAGCCACCTCGTAGCGGAACGAATTCGCGCCCTCGACGGGAACACCGCCCCTGTGCCATTGGTAGTCGATCGGTTGCGAACCGCTGGCCACGACCTCAAGCAGCAAGGATTGATTCTGACGCAAAACAATTTCAGCGACGGGCTGTTGTTTGATCGTGATCGGCTGAACCACCGTCAGCTTGACCTCTTCGCTGACCAGTGATCCGGCCGGGTTTTTCATCACCACTTGGTAGCTGCCCTCGTTGGCTTTGCTCGCATTGGCCACCGTCAGCTCAGCCTCGTCGACTCCCTCAACCACTTCGCTGTTAAACCGCCACT
>DASCOW010000422.1:0-4318 GCA_036012205.1 Verrucomicrobiota bacterium | reverse complement strand
CTCCGGCAAATCGACGCAGCTTTACCTGCTCAAGCGCTGGCTGGAGTTGCAGGGACTCAAGGTGTTCTTCAGCGAGTGGAACTCGTCCGAGTTGGTCAAGAGCGCCACCCGCCGAGGAAAGGCCGAGCGGCTGCTCACGCCGACGACCTTCAGCCTGATCCACGCCACCGATTTTGCCGATCGCTACGAGCGCCAGCTCGTCCCTTTGCTTAAGGCCGGCTACATCGTGCTGTGCGACCGGTACAAGTTCACCGCGTTCGCGCGTGACACCGTGCGCGGCTGCTCGCCGGACTGGGTGCGGCGCATTTACAATTTTGCCGCGCTGCCTGATTTGACATTTTTTTTTAAGGCACCGCTCGGAGTCTCGCTGAATCGTATTTTGCAGGGGCGCCCGCAGCTCAAGTACCACGAGGCCGGGATGGACCTCGGCCTGTCGAGCGACATCGAGGAGAGTTTCAGGCTGTTTCAGGGTCGGTTGCTCAAGGTATACTCCGCGATGAAGAGTGAGTTTGGGCTGATCCAAATCAACGCCAATAAGCCGATTGAGAAACAGCAGGAGCAGGTGCGGCAGTGCCTGGCCAAGGCGATCGATCTTGGCCTGTACGAACTCGACAAACTGTCATGACGGCCAAGCGCAAACCCAGCAGCAGACGGAAGGCCACCTCGCGAGTGAAATCGCCGAAACCACTGGCCAAGCGCTTCATCGGGCATGCGCTGCCGGGGATCAAGCCGGGCGAGTTGACCGGCCGGTTGATCGTCATCGAGGGTGCCGATGGCTCGGGACGCTCGACGCAGATTCGGCGCTTGGTCGATTGGCTCGAGGCCAGTGGACACGCCACCACGCAGGTCGGGCTCAAGCGCTCGAACCTCGCCAGCGAGGAACTGGAGAGCGCTAAGAATGGGAACATCCTCAACCGCACGACGCTGAGTTTGTTTTACGCGACGGACTTCGCGGATCAACTGGAGAACATCATTATCCCGTCGCTGCGCGCTGGGGTTATCGTGCTGGCGGATCGGTACATTTACACGCTCATGGCGAGGGATATGGTGCGTGGACTCGACGCGGATTGGGTGAAGAGCCTCTACAGCATCGCCATCAAGCCAGACGCAGTGTTTTACCTCAAACTCCCGGCAGAGAAATTAATCCAGCGAAACATCATGAAAAACCAGACGCTTGACTACTGGGAGAGCGGCATGGATCTCGGACTGTCCCTGGACATGTTTGACAGCTTCCTTCAGTACCAGCAGTTGATGGCTGGTAAATTCGAAGAGTTTCGCAAATCTTGGGAATTTACCACTATTGACGCTGACCAATCGATGAACGCACTGAACCATGAATTGCGCCGCAACGTCGAGCATGCCCTAGGTTGAACGGTCGATCTGGTAATGGAGGAGTATTACATCGGAGTTGACCTTGGTGGGACAAAGATTCTCGCCGGCATTTTTGATGCTGAGCATCAATGCCTTGCGACAAAAAAAATCAAGACGAAGTCGGAGGAGGGTTACGATGCCGTATGCGGTAGGATCGTCCGAGCCGTCCAAGCTGCCGCTGAGTCGGCCGGCATCGATCCGACTAAGGTAAAAGGTGCAGGAATTGGCGCGCCTGGCTCTATCGGCAGCGACGAGTCTGCCGTGCTCTTTGCCCCTAACCTTGACTGGCGCGATGCCCCACTCAAGGCCGACCTCGAGGCGCAACTTGACTGTTCGGTTTGGCTGGGGAACGACTGCAATGTCGCGGCGAGCGGCATCCACCGGCTTGAACTCGAGGCTAAGCCGAATGACATGGTCAGCATCTTTCTCGGCACTGGCATCGGTGCAGGGATCATCACCAACGGCGTGTGCCTTACCGGAGCCACCTGTGCAGCTGGCGAGGTGGGACACATGGTGCTCGATCCCAACGGACCGCTCTGTGGTTGCGGCACACGCGGTTGCTTTGAGGCGCTCGCCAGTCGCACCGCCATTTTCAACAAAGTCAAGGCGGCTGTGAACGATGGTGGCGAGTTGACGCAATTAGTGGAGGCTGATGACGACTCCGTGACTCGCATTCGCAGCGGCAAACTTCGCCGCGCCATTGAGGCTGGCGACAAACTGGCCGTTCAGGTGCTTGACGAGACCTGTTTTTACACCGGCTTGGCCATCGCGAACCTGTGCAACATTCTCAACCCAGAAGTGGTCGCGCTGGGCGGTGGGCTCATCGAGCAGTTGCACCACGTAATGCTGCCGAAAATCCGAGATGCAGCTCTGGAGCGCATCATGCCCGGCGCGCGGCAGGTGCGCATTATGGCGACCACACTTGGTGATCACGCCGGCATCACAGGCGCTGCCATCCTTGCCCACGACCACGCTTGAATACCCCATGCGGCGCGGCGTCATCGACATCGGCACGAATTCGGTGAAACTGCTGATTGCCGACATCTGCAGCGGCGATATTTCGCCACACCTCGAAACCAGTCGACAAACACGTCTTGGTCAAGGTTTATACGATGGTGGAGAACTTCAGCCCGGACCCGTCCGGGTAACGGTTTCCGCCGTCTACGAGTTGCTTTCATTGGCCAAGCGGGACGGTTGCTGCGATACACGGATTATAGCCACTAGCGCTGTCCGGGAGGCGGTCAACTCGGGCGACTTGATCGGTGCTCTCTGCCAAACGGTGGAGGTGCTCAGCGGCGACGACGAGGCGCGGTTGGCCTTTGACGGCGTCATGTCCTGCTCGAGCTTGACCGGGACACCGGCACTCGTCCTCGATGTCGGTGGCGGCAGCACCGAGTTCATCGTCGGTGATCTGGGGGGGATGCGGTTTCACACAAGCCTGCCCCTTGGTTCGGTGCGCCTGATGGAGCGCCACCCTGTTTCCGATCCGCCTACCACCGGCGAACTGGAAAGCGTCCGGGCCTCGATCGACGGCAGTCTCGGCGAAGCGTCTTTGTCCTGCTTGTGCAGACACCTCAGAGCACTTGGCCGGAAGTCGGTCAAAATGGTAGCTTCCGGAGGAATGGCCGGCATCCTTGCCAAGATGGAACTGTGCAACGATGATTACGATCGAGGACGGATGGAAGCCGTCAAACTGCCACTTAGCCGTGTGACGGGCTGGCGCGAACGGTTGTGGGAACTGTCGTTGGCCACGCGCAGGGAGATCACTGGTCTTCCGCCGAACCGGGCTGACGTCGCCCTGTACGGCAGCCTGATTTACGAACAGATCATGCGGCAACTTGGCTTTGTCGCCCTGCGGATCAGCACTCGGGGCATCCGCTTCGGGGTGTTGCGGTCTTGAGTGTTCAGCAGAAAAGACTCGAAAAAATCCTAGTTTGTCTTTTTACAGCATTTACAGCAGCAGAATTTGCAATGGAGAAAGAAGAACTAGCAGAATGCGTTGCCTGAAAAGCAAAAAGAGTAGCGGGTCTTGTAGAATTTCTCACTGTGCTTAGTTGTGTAATTATCATCGCAGTCATTGATGCATTAATTTATCTCGCTTTTAAGTAAAATTGAAATCCCCAGTTCATGATTCAAAAACTGCTGAATAAAAGCTCCACTTCCAGCGGCCAAAGTTCGCTGGTAACCTTCCAGCTTAGGCCGATTTGTCTTTGGTTGTCCTTAAAATCAGACGAATGAATTAAATGTAAATTATTGTTTTATTTGTCGTTTTCATTTTGAGAGTTTTAAAAGTTCATCAGTATATTCTCTATCCGCATCGACCATTTTGTCAAAAAAATCGTGTGACGGCATGATGATTTTTGGCCCTTCCGTTTCGTAGTTGCTACAGTCAATGGGTATCCACAAGCCAGTCCTTAGGTAAAAAGCGGCGAGACGATCAAGATGCTGGCTGCCTCTGCCAATCTCCATTTGTGTCCAACCACCGGGTTTGGTTTAGTTTTACCGGATATGCCGATGCCAAACTACGGCCCCATGCATATTTTTTATTATTTTCTTCAAGGATTAATTCCCGGAAGCATTCCATTGTTTTTTTACTTTGTAGTGACCGGCGGCCTTGGTCGAGTTCGTATTGAAATTTGACTACTGTTTTCTTGTTCGTCACCTCCCGCAAATTCAGGTTTGTTTTCACTCGGCAATTCTCTTCCTCGCAATATTTATCGTCCTGTGCTTTTGCTGTTTTGTAACTAAAGGTAATACCCCTTAATTTATGGCTGTGTTTAGCTTCTACGTCGCTCCCTTGCCGCTTATTTAGTTTCTAGAATCCCAACATGTAGGAAAACTCAGGTGGCAGTTTTTTCGTAATTTCGCGGTTTATCTTTACGGCATAATTTGGGCCGTTTAACTCTCGTTGTGTCATGACAAGGTTGCTTTCCAGTAATTCCGAAGT
>DASCOW010000421.1:0-7997 GCA_036012205.1 Verrucomicrobiota bacterium | reverse complement strand
CAATTTCGCCTCGGCGGCGCAGGTGGTTTCGGCGTTTGCCAGTGACGAGATGATCGGTCGGTACGCCAAGCAGCCGGACTACTGGGCGAAATACCGGGACAACATCGAGGAGGTGGACGTTGTCGCAGTGCAGCGCGTGGCCAAGCGGCGGCTAAAGCTTGGCCAAGTGATCATTTTGGTTGTGGGGCAGAAGGATGAAATCTTGAAGGGACACCCGGATCATCCGGTGAAAATGGGCAGCTTGGCCAAGGGCAGGGTGAGGGAGTTACCGATGCGCGATCCGTTAACGATGAAACCGTTGGAATAGCCCAAAATTGCTTTTTTCCTTGCGTCTGCTAGTTTTGCTTGGTAACAACTGGGTACGATGGCAGCAATCGGGCTTTTCCAAAAAGGAGATAATGTTTTCTATGCCAAGGTAGAGGACGGGGAGCTATACAAGCTCAAAGGCGATATTTTTAGCGCGCCTGCTTTTCAGAAAACGCCTATTCCAAAGAAAGGATTCCGGACACTCGTCCCGGTTCAGCCCTCGAAAATCATCGCTGTTGGGCTTAATTATGCCGATCACGCTGCCGAATCCGGCATCGAGGCGCCCAAGACTCCTCTGTTTTGGCTGAAATCCCCCAAGTCGATCCTGCCTGACGGTGGGAAAATCGAGATTCCGTTTGAGAAACACCAGACCGACTACGAGGCGGAGTTGGCCATCGTGATCGGCCGCAGCATCCGGAACGTCACGCCCAAGGCGGCCAGTCGCTACATCCTCGGCTACACGGCGGCGCAGGACATCAGCGATCGGACGATTCAGAATACTGAGAGTCAGTGGGCACGGGCCAAGTCATTCGACACCTTCACGCCCCTTGGCCCGTACATTGAGACGAAGATCGATCCTGACTGTTTGACGATTCAGTTGTTCAAAAACGGGCAGCTCTGCCAGAACTCCTCCACATCCCAGATGATCTTCAGTTGTTCGGAGCTGGTCAGCTTCATCTCGACGAACATGACGTTGCTGCCGGGCGACGTCATCCTCACCGGCACTCCCTCCGGCGTTGGCCCGATCGAGTCTGATGACACGCTCGAGGTGCGAATTCAGGGCCTGGCCCCGTTGGTTAACACCGTCAAGTAGCTGCCGAGCGTTTCAATTCGACTTCGGCCCTTTTTTTTGTTCGATTGGCCAAGCGCTGACCAGACGGTCGGCGAATTTCAGTTTTACAATGCGCTGGTCCCAAACATTTATCCCGACATTGAAGGAGTCTCCCGCCGAGGCGGAGATTATTTCCCACAAGCTGCTGCTGCGAGCCGGCCTAGTGCGCAAGCTCACCGGCGGGCTGTACACGTTCCTGCCGCTTGGCCTGCGGGCGCTCCGGAAGGTGGAAGCCATCGTTCGCGAGGAGATGGATCGTGCCGGGGCGCTGGAGGTGTTCATGCCTGCGTTGCAGCCGCCCGACATCTGGGCCCGGAGCGGCCGGCTTGAGACGGCGAAGGACGTGTTGTTTCACGTGAAGGATCGCGCCCGGAAAGAGTGGGTGCTCGGCCCGACGCACGAGGAGGTCATCACCACGCTCGTCGCCGACGAGGTCAACTCCTACCGCCAGTTGCCGGTCAATTTTTACCAGATTCAGACCAAGTTCCGTGACGAGATTCGGCCGCGCTTTGGTCTCATGCGGGCCAAAGAGTTCATCATGAAAGATGCGTACAGCTTCGACGCCGATGACGAGTCGGCCAATACCAGCTACTGGCGAATGTACGACGCCTACGCACGAATTTTTGCACGCTGCGGTCTGCGAGCCATCCCTGTGCAGGCCGATACCGGCGTCATGGGCGGCGCGCACTCGCACGAGTTCATGGTGCCGGCTGAGACCGGTGAAAATGAGGTGGTGTACTGCGAATCCGGCGACTATGCGGCCAACATCGAGAAAGCCACCAGTCAGGGTCCATCCATAGCTACGTTGTCCGACGACTGCGGCGCAGCAGAGAAATTTGAGACGCCCGGCGTCAAGACAATCGACGACTTGGCCAAGCGCTTCGACGTTACGGCAGAGCGGCAAATCAAGACGCTCGTCTACATCGCCGATGACAAGCCGGTGATCGTGCTGCTGCGCGGCGATGACCAGCTCGAGGAAGCCAAGCTGGTCACGGCACTGGGCACGGGGACGTTTCGCGCGGCGGGCGACGCTGAGATCGTCAAGGCGCTGGGCGCGCAACCGGGAAGTCTTGGGGCGGTCGGTGTCGAGGGCATTCCGGTTTACGCCGACGAAGTGTTGCGCGGCGGCTCAGGCATGGTCACCGGCGCGAACGATGACGGGCATCATTTACGAAACGTCAACATCGAGCGCGACATCGCGGTCGGTGAGTGGGCGGATTTGCGCAAGGTTCAGGCCGGCGAATTGTGTGTTGAGACCGGCCAGTCGCTGAAGATTCGCCGCGCTATCGAGGTCGGGCATGTATTCAAGCTGGGCACCAAGTACAGCGAGGCGCTTGGCGCGACGTTCCTCGACGAAAACGGCGATAGCATCCCGAGCATTATGGGCTGCTACGGCATCGGCGTGACGCGTACGCTGCAGGCGGTGATCGAACAGTGCCACGATGACAATGGGGTCATCTGGCCAATGTCGGTTGCGCCGTATCAGGTTTGCATCACCGCGCTGGACGTCGAACCGGAGTCGGAAGTGATGAAATTAGCCACCCTCCTTTACGACGAGTTGCAGGCCAAGGGCGTGGACGTGATCCTCGACGACCGCCCCGCGCGGCCCGGCATCAAGTTCAAGGACTCTGAGCTGGCCGGCTTCCCGCTGCGCATCGGCATCGGCGAGCGCTCGTTGGCTAAGGGTAACGTCGAGATCAAGCCAAGGACAGGGGAGATGATCCTGTGTAGCCCGGACGAGGCGCTTGGTCAAGCGCTCGAGTGGCTCGAGGCCAACCGGGTTGAGTGTTAAGTGCTGAGAATGCTCTGGAGGTTGAAGCGACGGCCTGGGCAGATGGTCGGCTTAGGATTGATGTGCCGGTGTGTGCGCACCTGACTGTAGGGGACACCGGTGCGGTTGCGAAGTTGTGAGACGAGCGCCTTGAGGCTGGTGCGTTGCTTGGCGGTGGGCAGCGTTTCTTCAAAGTTGCCTACAAGACAAATCCCGATGGCCACCTCGTTGAGAGCAGTGCTTGCGAGGTGACCGCCCCGGATTTGGCGCTTCCAGCGATCACCGACATAAATTTTCCCGTCGGTCGTCTTGACGCCGTTACCGATGATGAAGTGGTAGGCGAGCCCATTCTCCATTCGGCGGACGCGTCGGTGGTAGTGCTCCATGCCGCGGATGCTGTTGTTGCTGCTGGCGCTGTGATGGACGATGATATGCTTCCAGCGATTGCGCCGGATGCGTGGCCGGTTGATCTCCCGCAGTGTCGAGCTTGCGATGGTCGGCGGCTTGGTTTTGGCGGGCTTGCGGGTTGTGCCCTTGGTGATCTTGAGTTTCTGGCCTGGCTTGATGGTCCTGGGGTTTTTTATGCCGTTGGCTTTGGCGATTGACTCTGCGGTGGTGTTGTATTTTTTGGCGATCGTGCTGAGTGTGTCGCCCTTGCGAATAGTGTAGGTGAGGGTCTCCGTCTTTGCCGGGATAGTAAGTTTCTGATCGACCTTGACGCGGTTCGGGTTGGCGATGCCGTTGTGGGCGGCGAGCGCGGAGGTAGTGAGGCCGTATTTTTTGGCGATGACGCCGAGCGTTTCGCCGCGCTTGACGGTATGCGTCGCCGCTTGGCCAAGTACTGGGCCAAGCGACAGGATTGCTGTCACCGCAATCGCTAGAATGCGGCCAGCTTGCTTTTTCCCCTTGGCCAAAGTTGTCAGCATGAAACGCTGTCTGCCTCCTTAAAGGGGGATATATTTACGTCCGCGACCGGCGCTTGGCCAGTCATAGTTTGGCCGCCCTGACGCTGGGCCAAGCGTGCGCGGCGGAAAAACGGGGGAAATTGGGGGTTGCGGTGCGGGAAGGTTTTGGTAGGGTGTCCCCCCATTTTTGGCGGAAAGGGGGGCTTTTGCAGGCCGAATGACCGCCGATCGAACCGCCTTTAAACATCCACCTTGGGCTTGGCTGCTTGAGGAGGCATTAACCACAACGAACATAATCCCGTTTTTCCGCGGGACGGCTGTACAAAGGCCTCAGCCGGTAACAATTGGAAAACTAAAGAATGAGTAATGTAAAAGAACTGTTGGACGCGGGTGTGCATTTTGGACACCAGACGCGCAAGTGGAATCCGAGGATGAAGCCCTATATCTTTGAGGCTCGTAACGGCATCCACATCATCGACCTCGTGCAGACAGCGACGCAAATCGGGGCGGCGGCGGAGTTTCTCAAGGGGATCGCAGCCAAGGGAGGCAAGGTGCTGTTTGTCGGCACAAAGAAGCAGGCCCAAGTCACCATCAGGGAGACAGCTGAGGCCACCGGCCAACCGTATGCCTGCGAACGCTGGCTCGGCGGCATGATGACCAATTTGAACACCATCAAGCGCTCCATTAAGCGCATGGTGGAACTGGAGACCATGGAGACCGACGGTCGGATGGCTGAGTTCGTCATGCAGGAGCAGTCCATGTTGCGCCGCGAACTCAATCGCCTACACATCCGGCTTAACGGCATCCGTGATCTCGCCACCAAGCCGGACGCAATTTTCATCGTCGATATCAAGCGTGAGCACAATGCATTGGCAGAGGCCCGGCGGTTGCGCGTGCCGATCATCGCCATCGTCGACACCAACACCGACCCCACTTTGGTCGATTATCCAATCGCCGGCAACGACGACGCGATTCGCTCCATTAAGGCGGTGCTTGGCGCGGTCACGCAGCCGATGATTGAGGCACGTGCGGCCTACGAGGCAGCTTCCGCAAAAATGAAAGCGGACGCCGAGGCCAAGGCAGACAAACAGAAAACCGACCCGGCGGAACCGGTACATGCTGAGGCGCCTGCACCTGCTACGGAGGCGGCCCCGGCGGCTCCTGCACTTGCTGAGGCGCCCGCACCCGCTGCTGAGGCGGCCCCGGTGGCGGAGTCTCCAGAGCTTCCCGAGGCGCCGGCCGAACCGGTTGAGGCCTGAGGCACTCGCCCACTGAAGAACTTTTTTCCTCCGGCCGACTTGGCCCGGGTGCGGAACGGATTCATTTAGAAATTATTATGGCAGAAGTAACAGCAAAACTTGTCGGACAACTACGTAAGATGACCAGCGCAGGCATGATGGACTGCAAAAAAGCTCTCATCGAGACAGATGGTGACATCGATGCCGCCGTCGATGTTCTCCGTGCGCAGGGCACAATCAAGGCGGCCAAGAAAGCCGGCCGCGAGGCCAACGAGGGCGTCATCGTCCACTACATCCAACCCGACTCCAAGGCGGGCGTGCTGGTCGAGATCAATTGCGAGACCGACTTCGTTGCCACCAATGACCAGTTTCTAGAGTTCGTCGTCGAGGTGGCCAAGCTCAAATTAACCGCTCCGGACACCGACTTTGAAGAGTTGCGTATAGAGCAAGTGGCCAAGATCGGCGAGAACATCCTACTCTCCCGCGACGCCAAGCTCGAGGTCGAAGGCACTGGGCTCGTGGCGGCGTACATTCACACCGGTGCCAAGGTTGGGGTGTTGCTTCAGGTCGGTGCCGGCAAGGAGGAAACGCTTGGCAATGAAGATTTTAAGTCGCTGGTGCGGGACATCACCCTGCACATCGCCGCTTCTGCGCCGGTCTCCGTGAGCCGTGAAGAGGTCGACTCCGAGTTGGTGGCCAAGGAGAAAGCTATCGCCGAGGAGCAGGCCCAGGGCAAACCACCGCAGGCCATCGAGAACATCGTCAACGGCAAACTCAACAAGTTTTTCGCCACCAACTGCCTACTTGAGCAGGGTTTCGTGAAAAATCCGGACGTGAGTATCAAGGATCACATGGCCTCCGTTGCTCAGGCGTTGGGCGACGAAATAAGAGTGACGAAGTTTCTGCGCTTTCAGGTCGGCGAAAGCTTCTGAGCGGCAGCAACAATGAATTATCCAAGCGGGAGCCCGGGAGTGGCTCCTGTTTTTTTTGTGGTCAAGCGCTTGGCCAAACGCGGAAAAGGGGTTTCATCGCTGGTGTTATTTGACTAGCTTATCGCCCTGGCAATAAACGACGGCTGCGATGAACGAGACAAACAGTGTGGAACAAGCCGCGACTGGCGGCGAGACGAGCGAGAGCCTGCGCAGCCTGCTTGACTGGCTAAAAAGACAATTCGAGGGATATGTCGATCCGAGCTGGGCCGGCTTGCTGGTCAATGCGGTGGGTGCCGTGCTGCTCGTGTTCCTGAGTTGGTTGGCCTATCTGCTGGCCAAGCGGGTGGTGCTGAGGGCCATCCGATTTCTGTCGAGCAAGACGAGCTTTGATTGGGACAAAGTCCTCGTCGAGCACAAGGTTTTCGCCCGCCTTTCAAATGTCGTTCCCGCCCTTGTGGCGCATGTATTGGCGCCGGTCGTGTTTGCGAGAGTGGAGAGCCTGATAGGCTTCGTCCAGGGATTGGCCAAGGTCTATCTCGTGGTGGTGCTGCTGTTCACCCTGCAGGCGCTGCTCAACGGGTTGCTCGCGATTTACCAGCGTTTTGACATCGCAAAGCGCATCCCGATTAAGGGATTGATGCAGGCGCTGATGCTGGTGGCCTGTTTCGTCGGGGGCGTGTTCATCATCTCGATCGTGATGGGCCGCGAGGTCGGCACGCTGATGGCCGGCTTGGGCGCGATGGTGATGGGGTTCCTGTTCGTCTTCAAGGACGCGATCATGGGTCTGGTGGCGGGGATTCAGATCGCTACCAACGACACGGTGCGCAAGGGCGACTGGATCGAGATGAAGGGGCACGGCATTGACGGTGACGTGATCGACGTGTCGCTGACGACGGTGAAGGTGCAGAATTTTGACAAGACGGTGGTGAGCATCCCGGCGTCGAAATTGATCACCGAGTCGTGCCGCAACTGGCGCGGGATGAAGGACTCCGGCGGGCGTCGAATCAAGCGCTCCATTCGCATTGACATGCGCTCGATCCGGTTCGCCGACGAGGCGTTGCTCGCGAAATTCCAGCGATTCGACCTGCTCAAGGGTTATTTGCAATCCAAGCTCGACGAGGTCAACACCCACAACCAGACGGCCAACACGGACTTGTCTGAACTGGTTAACGGCCGGCGTCTGACCAACATTGGCACCTTTCGCGCTTACATCATGGCCTACCTGAAAAACCATCAGCAGATAAGGCAGGATCGCACGTTCCTCATTCGCCAGTTGGAGCCGGGTGACAACGGGTTGCCGATTGAGATTTACATCTTCACCGACACGACGGTCTGGGCCGAATACGAGGCTATCCAGGCCGATATATTTGATCATTTGCTGGCGGTGATTCAGGAGTTTGGCCTGGCGCCGTTCCAGAATTCCACTGGCAAGGAATCGATCAGCGGCACACTCGACGTCTCGATGGTCACTCCGTAATTGCGCTTGGCCAAGCGCTTGGCCAAGCTGCGCCCGTGCAAACTTTGACAGCGGATTGTGTGCTGGACGGGAAGGCGGTCCTCGGTGAAGGCCCGGTCTGGCGGGCGGAGACGCAGGACTTGGTCTGGGTGGACATCGAGAGTGCCCGCGTCTGCTGCTTCAATCCGGCCACGGGCGAAAACCAAACATGGGATGTCGGCGAAAAACCCGGCTTGGCCGTTCCAACCAAACGAGGCGACCTGATCCTCGGGACGAGTGTCGGCTTCGTGCGGTTCGACTTGGCCAGCGGCGGGCTGTCGCCGATCATCGATCCGGAGCAGGATTTGCCGAACAACCGTTTCAACGACGGCAAGGTCGATCCGGAGGGGCGGCTTTGGGCCGGCACGATGGGGCTGGACGAGGCGCCGAACGTCGGCAGCCTGTACCGGCTTAATCGCAATCTCTCCGCCGACAAGTTGTTCGACCAGGTCAGCATATCCAACGGCATGGCGTGGGCATTCGATCAAAAGACGTTTTACTACATCGACTCGCCGACG
>DASCOW010000420.1:0-2656 GCA_036012205.1 Verrucomicrobiota bacterium | reverse complement strand
CGTCGTTGTCGGCAGAGAAATTATTCCATGCGATGAGCAGTTGACGGTTGTTGTTCAGGCAGGCGATCGATGTGCCGGCCGCCTTGGCCTTCGCCAGTGCGGGGAGGAGCAGAGCCGCGAGAATGGCAATGATCGCGATCACCACCAGCAACTCGATCAACGTGAATGCCTTTTTCAACGATCCTCTCAATTTAAGGAGCTCAAAAAAATATGCCCAAAGAAATAGGGCTACTCCCAGTAACCCCTATTAAATTTTTCAGGGAAACGAGCTGTGTAAGTTTGTGGATGCATTTTCCAAGTTGTACTTTTCCAGCCATTGTTAGGTCTAGTTGTGCGTTCCTGCATCCAAGCTACGTCCGGATTTTTTGGCGTTTTATAGACATTTGTTGTCGCGCTACCATCTGGGTTTTCGGGTGGGTTTTTGGTGCGTTCATCCAGCCAGCGTTTCTTTTCACAGTGGCCGTCAGCGAACGAGAACATCGTGGCGTCGTTGTGATAGACGCCCGGATAGTCTTGCCAAAAACGGTGTAAGTTTGGTTGGTTTGGGTAGCCAGCCATATCGACTCTGTAGTTGCCTGCGTTAATGCTATTATTCCTCATGTCGAGTAAAACGAACCGTTCGGACGTGCTATTAAAATCAGACAATTGTCGGTAGACCGTCCATTGCTGATCCCCCCAGAATGGCCAGCCAGACCAACCGCCCATAAAAATATTCATGCTGTAACTACGGTCTCGGTTTACTAACTCACCCTTCTGGTTCTTAACCAAATCTGTATCGGATGGGCATCGAAAGACGTTATCCGAATTTCCCACGTAGCGATAAAGAACACCTTTATTGATATAATTTTCTGTTGAATCGACGATCAGACCACTAACACTTCCCAGAGACCAAGCAAAAGGGGCTGAACTCTCCCAAGCGTGCGCGCTAGCATACGGGACGCGTCCCTCATGGTCGGTGGCGAACATATTCCAAGCCACCATTAATTGCTTGTTGTTGTTCAGACAGGCGATACCGGTGGCGGCCTGTTTGGCTTTGCCGAGGGCGGGCAGAAGCATGGCTGCGAGGATGGCAATAATCGCGATCACGACCAACAGTTCGATCAGCGTGAACGCATGCCTCCCATTGGCTTTGAACTTAGGTTTCATAGCTCCAGTCCCTCCGGTACTCTGGCGGGAACGTGGCACTCACCACCAACCTCTGCAAGCGAATTTAAGCAGATTTAAGCAATTTAATTGACCACAAATTGCAGAATGCGCGCCGCAGTCCCCTTGTCCCCGTTTCCCGGTGGCTTGGCCAGGCGCAGCTGGACCGAGTGTTGGCCCGTCGGGAGGTCTGTTGCGAACATTACCGTGCGTGGGTAATGCAGCCCTCGGCTGAAGTGGTGATACAGGTTCACTTGCGCAAATTTTCCACCGTCGATGCTCACCTCCAGTACCCCCGCATCCGGTCCGGCCAGCACGTATGCCCCGACGGCCCGGCCATTGAACTCAAACGACACCCCGCCGCTGGCCCGCTCGCCGCAGAGCAGCTTCAGTCCGGCGAAGGTTTGCCGGAAACTCCCCGGGATTTTTTTCCAATCCGGCACATGCCACGCCCAGCCCTCGCGGTGTTTGGCCAAGCCGGGCGACAGGAAATGGCCGTTGAAAAAACTCCCCGCGTCGAGTGGCTTGGCCGGGGTCAGCGCTGCGCCCTTGGCCGCGTTTGCCGGCAGCGGCTTGGTCCAGCGGCGGTTCAGCAGCTCGCCGATCAGCCCGCTCGCCACCGCGTTGCCTGCCGGCTTCGGGTGCGTGCCGCCGTACTGCGCCCACGTCAGTTTGCCGGCGGCGATGCGGTCGGCCACTTCGCGCGCAAGATACACCGACGGCACGTTGTAATGTCGGAGCACGTCCTCGTGGGCCTCGATCGACGGCGGCACTTGGCCGGACTGAATCTGCTTGAGCATTGGCGGGTTGACGAAATGCGTCACCACAATATCGCACAACGGCTGCCGGAGCCGCATCTGCCGGACGATGCCCTCCATACCGAGGATGCAGCCACGCCGCGAGTGTCGCGCGTCTTGGTCGTCGTTGACGGCGAACTCGACAAACAGCAGGTCGATCCTCCCCTTGGCCAGCACGTGGTCGCCAAGTCGGAACGCCCCTGTCTGCGAGTCGGTCGAGGAGATCCCGGCGTTGATGAACTCAAACTTAGTCTCTGGGAAGCGCGTCTGCAGCCAGTTGGTGACCATCGGTCGGTAACCGTCCATCTGCGTGATCGATCCGCCAATGAACGCCACGCGCCCGGTCTTCTTTTGTTCGAACTGGATGCGTGAATTATGCAGCCCCCTGCGCAGATTCACATTGCGGTTGGTTTTGGTCTCGGCCGTCAGGCCAAGCGCGAGCGCACCCAAAAAAACGACGGCAAAAACACTCGTTCGGATCAGTCGAAACATGAGGTCGACGACGCTATCCCCCCGACTGTCCAAGTGCAACGCGCATTCACTTTGGAGCCGGTGCGGCTTTCTGCTAAGTTGTCTCGACGAAGTGGAACACCGAGCGGACATTGCGATTGTGGGGGGCGGTTTTGGAGGGGCGCTGATGGCGATGGTGGCGCGGCGGCTGGGCCGGTCGGTGGTGTTGATAGAGCGTGGCAACCATCCGCGCTTCGTGATCGGCG
>DASCOW010000419.1:0-2648 GCA_036012205.1 Verrucomicrobiota bacterium | reverse complement strand
CTCAGAGACGATTATTGCGCAGGATGCCGCTGAACATCGCCTTGAGGCCGATGGCACTGCCACGAGTAACGACGCGCTCGGTTGTAATCCAGGAGTTAAGCAGAATCTGGGTGAATGGAGGTTAAGCGGCCGATGGGGTTTGTACTATCCCGAGTACGAGATTATTCAGGAATGGTTTAGGCATGGGAAAAACAATTCGGTTTGGGGGGATGGACATGTCGGGAGCATTCCGATTACCGATCGTGCTGAAAAGTACATGGGCTCCATCCATTGGTATACCGGACTGGAGAGGTAAAGCTTCAGATCAAGACTAGGCATATCGTTTCGCTAGACCACTAGATGGGGCCTTTATGTGGTCGTCGCCTATAGGAATATTTATTTTGGGAAATATAACAGTCAATCAGAGTGTGTACGAACTGCCGGAGCGGCCTTTGGTCGTGATATGTGCCGACGGTTGCGCAGAGGAATATCTTGCGCTTGGCTTCGCGCACGGTGAATTGCCTCACTTGGCCAAGCTCGCAGCCAATGGCCACTTTGGCTTGGCCCGGGGTGCGCTGCCGTCCTTCACCAACGTGAACAATTGCGCCATGGTTACCGGTTCACCGCCGTCACAGACCGGCATTGGTGGCAACTACATTATCGACCCCGACACGGGCGAGGAGGTGATGACCAACTCCTCCCGCTTCTTGCGAAACGAAACCATCCTCGCTGCAGCCTCAGTCGCTGGTCGCAAAGTCGCCATGGTGACAGCCAAGGACAAACTGCGCGAACTGCTATCAAAAGGCATGAACGGCATCGCTGTCTCGGCTGAGAAAGCCGACGAAGTGAGCCTTGAGGTGAACGGAATCGACGACATCGAGTCTTTGGCTGGGTCAAAGCCTTCGATCTATTCCGGGGATGCGAGTCTGTATGTGCTGCGGGTGGGCGTAGAGTTGCTCGCAGCCGGGCGTGCCGATTTTCTCTACCTGTCGCTCACCGACTACATGCAGCACAAGTTTGCTCCGGAGGCCGACGAGTCGCGCGAGTTTTATCGTGCGATCGATTCAGAAGTAGGCCGCTTGCTCGATCTCGGTGCCATCGTCGGCATCACCGCAGATCACGGCATGAACGCCAAGTGCAATGCCGGCGGCGAGCCCAACGTGATCTTTCTTGAGACCGAGTTGGTTCGCGAATTTGGAGACGGCTGCCGTGTCATCTGCCCGATCACCGACCCGTACGTCGTGCACCATGGTGCGCTTGGTTCGGCAGTGACCGTTTATTTGACGGAAAATCTCAACCGCGAAAAGATTGCCAGCTGGATCGCCAACCTCGACGGGGTAACAGAGGTGCAGACGCATGAGGCGGCTGTGGCCAAGCTCGAGTTGCCCGGTGACCGGATCGGCGACCTGTTCGTCCTATCCGCCCGCGACTGGGTGATTGGCCGCACACCAGAGCATCATGACCTTGGCAAGCTTGAGGGCACCCTCCGTTCTCATGGAGGCCGCTACGAGGAAATGGTGCCGTTCCTGATCTCTGAGCCACTCAACGCGAAGCACGCTGCCTTGGCCAAGGGTGACCCGCGCAACTTCGATATCTTCGACTTTGTTTGCAACGGAACCCAGTCATGAACCAAGCGATCGACATCACTCAGCAACTGCCACTTGCCTGGCCAAGCTATATCGCCGGCGAGTCGGTGCAGACCGACGACACGCTCGAGGTGCGTTACCCGTGGGACGGCTCGTTAACAGGTACGCTGCCAAAGATTAATCCTGAACAACTTGAGCAGGCGATCAAAGCTGCACTTGGCCAGGCGCAGCCGCCGACCAGGAATGAACGTTATGAAATCCTCATGCGCGCGCGCGATCTTCTGGCTGCGCGCGCTGACGAGTTCGCTAACCTAATCCGGCTCGAGTCCGGGCTGTGCATGCACGAGACCCGCTACGAGGTGGGCCGGGCACAGGAGGTGTTCAAGTTTGCTGCTGCTGAGGCGTTGCGCGACGACGAAAGCATTTTTTCCTGTGACGCCGCGAAGAACGGTCCGCCGCGAAAAATCTTCACCTTGCGCGAGCCGCTGAGTCTGGTCGCTGCCATAACACCGTTCAATCATCCGCTGAATCAGGTGGCGCACAAACTGGCCCCGGCGATTGCGGCTGGTGTCCCGGTACTGCTCAAGCCGTCCAGCAAGACGCCGTTGACAGCGATCCGGCTTACCGAACTGCTATATGAGGCTGGCCTGCCGCCGGCGATGCTCAGCACTTTCGTCGGCGACCGCAAATCGATCACTGAAGCGATCGTGCGCGATTCGCGCGTCGATTTGGTCACCTTCACCGGCGGCACCGGGCCGGGCAAACACCTCACCACCATCGCTGGCTACAAGAAACTTTGCCTGGAGCTTGGAGGCAACGCGCCGCTGATCGTCCTGCGGGATGCTGACCTCGCCTTGGCGGCGACGCTCGCCGCCGAGGGATCGTTCCGAAACTCCGGCCAGCGCTGCACCGCCGTCAAGCGCATCCTCGTCGAGGAGACAGTGCTCGACGAGTTCACTGCAAAGTTCGTTGCCGAGGCTGCGAACTTCACCATGGGCGATCCCGCTGACGAGGCGACCCGCATCGGCACCGTCATTGACGAACCGGCTGCTGTTGAACTTGAGGAGCGAGTGACCAAAGCGG
>DASCOW010000418.1:0-13544 GCA_036012205.1 Verrucomicrobiota bacterium | reverse complement strand
CGCTCTATTCGTCATGGGGCCCACTCGAGCGATCAAACTTGTGAACAACCTTCCTGGCGTCGAAGCAGTCATCATTGACGCGGAGGGGCAAGTGTTGTTCAGCAACAATATTGCAAACCGCCTAAACCGCCTCTCCGATTGAGTCATGTGTGATTGCAAAAATGTGTGCTGGAGCTGAAACTGTATGCGCGCAATTGAGTTAGCTTGGCCTTGTAATGCATGGATCCTGACATCCTATCGTGATGTTGTGGATGTGCTGGAAGCTGTTCAATCCTTGCGATTTCTTAGCGGTGATCGAATTAGTCTCAATGTGTCCAGAATGGTTGAATACACCGAATGGATGAAACAGCGAAAGGTCTCCACTTGGCTCACATCTCTCCAGAACTTCCGAATTGTGAAATTTCTCAGAATTTTGGCAAAAAAAACTTGAGTTTGCACATGCTCTCGGCACTACTCACCGCTGTTTGTCGATTTACCGACTGCATTTTGCGAAAGATTAAATTAAAATTGCGCCCTTGTTACTTGTGGTAGGCCTGCTCAATACAAACTCTGATTCCCAGATTATCGAGACTCCGATTCGCATCGGTGGCAACTCCCAGGATGGCATCCAGTCCATCGGCGGTAATCTTGCGCGCTTGGCGACCGAGTTTATGCCCGGAACCATTATGACGGAGAAGCAAATGAATTAATGTCGACTATTACGGATAATCGGTTGACACGACTAATTAGATCGCTAATTTCACCGGCGCCGTCCCTGTCCATCGGGGGCGGTTTACGCGTTACCATTACACATTCTCGATGAGCGAGTCGACAGTTTCGGAGGCCAACAAGGGGGACGACTCCCAATTATCCAATATTTCCGAGGTGACCATTCGCCTTGCGGGCAATTCTCAGGATGGCATCCAGTCCATCGGCGGATTTCTGGCGCGTTTGGCTGGGCGGAGCGAGCGGGAGGTTATGACGATGATGACGATCCCGGCGACGATCTCCGGCGGGGCATCCATTTTTCAAGTGCGCCTTGGTTCCGGCGAGGTGCTCAGCCCTGGTGACAAGGCTGACGTCCTGTTTGCGTTCTACCAGCACTCCTACGATGGCCACATCGGGAACATGCGGAAGGGAGGCATCCTAGTTTACGACAGTGACCACGTGGAGCCTCATGAGGAGCGGTTGACCGACTACCGGCACATTGGCATCCCCATCTCCAGCCTGACGGTTGAGGCGATCGGCGGCACCGCCCGTGACAAGGGCAAAAACATTTATGCGCTTGGCTTGATTGCCCGGATGTTCGGCCTTGACATGGCAAAGCTAGAGCGACTGATCAACGAGCGATTGGGAGGCAAGGGAGAAAGTGTCGTGAAAATGGCGATGGACGCTTTTCAGGCCGGTTATCGTTACCAGTCCGACAACATTAGCCACTTGTTCCGCTTGGCCAGGGGAGGGGAGGAACGGGCCAACCAGGTAGTGATGACTGGCAACGAGGCGATCGGCTACGGCTTGATTGCTGCCGGTGTTCGCTATGGTGCTGGCTATCCGATCACGCCGTGGACGGACATCATGGAGTTGCTACGGCGCGAACTGCCAAAGTACGGCGGATCGTTTATCCAATGCGAGGACGAGATCGCCTCCGTGTCGATGGCGATTGGTGCCAGCTACGGTGGGCAGGTGGCGGTTACTGGTTCAAGCGGCCCGGGCATTTCTCTCAAGGCTGAGGCCATCGGTTGGGCGGTCATGGCGGAGATGCCGTTGGTGGTCATCGACGTGCAACGCGGCGGACCTTCCACTGGCTTGCCCACCGATGTTGAGCAGTCCGACCTCAACATTGCCTGTTACGGTGGTCACGGCGACTCCCCTCGCGTCGTGCTGGCCACCTCTGACGTGGAGGACTGTTTCTACACCGCCATGGAGGCGGTAAGGATCGCCCGGGAATACAGCGTGCCCGTGATTGTGCTCAGCGATCAGGCCATAGCCACCCGCATTGAAGCTTTCAACGAGCCGGATTTAAAAAAAATCTGTAAAGATTTTAAATTGGACCTAAGCCCTGTGCCGACCCACAAGCCGTATGACCTGTCGTCCGGGGACGGGCGCAGCCAACACCGCCCACCCGGCACACGGATAGAGGATGGTCGCTACCCTGTTGTGACGGGATTGGAGCATGACGAGACAGGGCATGTCAGCGCGGATGCGGTGAACCACATCAAGATGACCAAGAAGCGCCGCAACAAACTCAAGACACTTGCAGACGAGTTGCCCGCCCCGGAATTGCACGGGCCGGAATCTGGCGATGTGCTGCTAGTGGGATGGGGGTCGACCAAGGGACCGCTCCTCGAGGCCGTGGAGGAGTTTAGCAACAATGGCCATGTACTGTCCTCGCTGCACATCAAGCACATCAACCCACTGCCGACTGGATTAGAGGACATTCTTCCGCGGTTCAAATCGGTCTATGTAGTCGAGATGAACGACGGCGGCGTTTACGGCTATGGCCAATTGGCCGGCGTGCTGCGCGCCCGATTCGCCGATGCGCGCATCAAGGGCATCAACAAGACTGCCGCCCGTCGTTGGAAAGTTTCGGAAATCATCGAGCGGATCAAAGAGCGTTTGAAAGAAGAAGCCGAAGTCTGATTGGAATTAAACAAGATGAGTGACACCGCAACAATGGAGCCCCCGCCACAGGATACCAACGAACGCCAGCCGGTGACCAAGAAGGAGATCACTGCCAGTCATCCGACCTGGTGCCCCGGATGCGGTGATTTTTCGGTGCTCTCTATCTACTACAAGCTGATCCAAAAACGGAACATTCCTCACGAGAACGTGACCACTGTGGCTGGTATCGGGTGTTCCAGTCGGTTCCCGTACTTTGTGCAGGCGCACGGCGTGCACTACATTCATGGGCGTGCCTTGTCATTCGCCAGCGGAATCTCCCTTTCGCGGCCCGACCTGCATGTGTTCACCTTCGGCGGCGATGGCGATGCCTTCTCCATCGGTGGCAACCACTTCGTCCACACTGCGCGCAAAAACATCAAGATGACCTATGTGGTCATGGACAATTCTGTGTACGGGCTGACCAAGAAACAAACCTCACCGACATCGCCGCTGGGCTTCAAGAGCAAGACTGACACTTGGGGTGCGTTTGATCAGCCGGTCAACCCGATGAAGCTTGCCATCTCAGCTGGGGCCACCTTTGTCGCGCGCGCCTCGCACACCAATCCCAAGCACCTGCTCGAGATGATGGATGCCGCGATGGATCACGACGGCTTTAGCTTCATCGAGTGCCTGAGCGAGTGTACCGAGTTTTTCCCGGGTGCGTATGATTCCGCCAATCCTCGCAAGGGAGGCGAGTTTAACCTCATGCCGGAGGATCATGATCCCACCGACGAGGTGGCAGCTTACGCTTTGGCCAGTGAGGATTTACCGGGTCGGTTTGGCATTTACTATCAGATCCAGCGGCCGACCAAGAATGCTCTTGAGGCCGGCGTCATCGATGCCGCACAGGGCAAGCTCGAGGGCAGTCAAGCCCCGGACATCCTCCAGTCAACCTTTAACCGGATGAAGTAACCTATCTTGGCCAAGCGCTTGGCCAAGCTTGCTATCACCCTTGACTTGGCCCGATATTGGTGGGCAAGGGATGGAGGTCGAACTCATCACGATTGGCACTGAGTTGCTGCTGGGCCAGGTGCTTAACACCCACCAACAGTGGCTTGGCCAACGCATTGCCGATCGAGGGTACACTCTTTCCCGGCAACTCACCGTGCCGGACAACGGCCCGGCAATCTGCGGGGCGGTGCAGGCTGCACTTGGTCGTGCGCGGCTCATTATCACCACAGGCGGCCTTGGCCCGACATCTGACGATATCACGCGTGATTTGATCGCCGATCTCCTGGGCAGACCTCTTGGGCGCGTTGACTCGATCGCTTCGAGCATCGAGAGCTACTTCACCCGGCGCAACCGGCCCATGCCGAAGTCGGTGTTGGTGCAGGCACAGGTGCCAAAGGGCGCGGCGGTTTTCCCCAACAAGCATGGCACCGCCCCCGGCCTGGGCATCGAGGTGTCGCCAAACTCGTTCCATAAAAATGGCGAATCGGCTTGGCTGCTGATGCTGCCCGGGCCGCCGCGAGAGTTGTGCCCGATGGTCGATGGCCAAGTGTTGCCGTTCATAGAAAAGAAACTGCCTATCGAAAAACCGTTTCACTGTCGGACGCTGCGTACTCTTGGCATAGGCGAATCGATGGTGGAGGAGATGCTGCTTGGACAACTCAAGCCGCTGATGGATCGAGGGCTTGACCTAGGTTTCTGCGCACGCATCGGGCAAGTGGACATTCGCTTGTGCGGTCATGGACAGGAGATGCCAGCCATCATCGCAGAGGGCGAGGCGACGATCCGCACAGCGATTGACAAACAAATCTACGGCACCGATGACGAGACGATCGAGCAGGTGGTGGTCGGGCATTTGATTGCCACCGGCGAGACTCTGGCCGTTGCCGAGTCGTGTACCGGGGGTTTTCTCGGGCACCACATCACCAACGTGCCGGGCGCATCCGCCGTCTTTGCAGGTGGCATGCTGACGTACAGCAACGAGTTAAAGAAAAAATTGCTGGGAGTGAACGAGTCAACTCTGGCGCAGCATGGTGCGGTGAGCAAGGAAGTGGCCATCGAGATGGCTCGGGGCGCGCTGGAAATGAGCGGTACGGATTATGCCCTTTCCGTCACCGGCATCGCCGGGCCGGGCGGTGGGACGCCGGAAAAACCGGTCGGTACCGTATGGATGGGGCTGGCATCGAGAGGTGGCCGACCGCTGGCGATTTGCGAACACAATCCGTATGACCGCGAGACATTCAAGCACATCACGGTACACCAATCGCTGGAGTTGCTTCGCCGCCGATTACAGAAAGCCGGCTAAAAAGCCACTGAGTCTTCAGCCATTAGGGCTGATCACCTGCGAATGAAACGAACTCGGCCGGCTTTTAGTCAGCGCCGTTGTCGCCGATTGCCTCCACCGGGCAGCCGTCCATGGCCTCTTTGCATTGCTCCTCCTCCTCCTCGTTTTCCGGCTGTTTCTGGACAAAGGAATAGCCTCCATCATCGTTCCGGGTGAAACAGGGTGGTGCGGTTTCGCGGCAGAGATCACAGTCGATGCACTGCTCGTCCACGAAATATTTGCCAGCAACGTTATCCTCGTATTTGTCTTCGATTTCCGCCATATCAAGATAAGTATCGCACCGGTCTTTTACACGTTGCACCGTCGGGATTCAAGCGACTTTGTCGATTAATTACTGCGCGGGCGACATGTCGCGAAGTTTGGCCGTAACGGCTGCGAACAACTCGACTACTCGGTCGATCTCCTCCTCCGTGGTGTTGCGGCCGATGCCCCAGAGTGTCGTGCCTTTGGCCAGATCGGCGTCGCGGCCGATGGCGAGCAGGGCAGCGGGTATTCGCATCGACCGTGTCGTACACGCCGCCCCGGCGGCGATGGCAACGCCCCGCAAGTCAAGCATCAGCGCCTGGCTCTCACCCTCGATGCCCGAAGTGCTGAGGTTGAGCTGATGCGGCAGCCGCCTGTCACCCGGCTCGGGGCCGTTCAAGTGAACCCCCTCAACGGCCGCGCGGATACCCTCGAGCAACCGCACTTGCAGCTCGGCCGCGTGTGCTGCCCCTTGGCCAAGCGAGGCCTTGACGTGTTCAGCGGCGACGCCGGCCCCGACAATGGCAGCCACATTTTCCGTACCGGCTCGAAAATCATTCTCCTGCATGCCGCCGTGGATGAGATTCTCCATCCGCGTGCGGCGGTTTTTGTACAGCACACCGGCCCCTTTCGGGCCGTAAAATCGATGTGGGGCCAGGGCCAGCAGATCGGCGCCAAGTTGCTGGACATCGATTGGCAGCCATCCGCCGCTGGCGGTGGCGTCCACGAACAGAGGGATGCCGCACTCGCTGGTAAGTTCAGCCATCTCAGCGACCTGTTGAATGGTGCCGAGGTCGGGGTTTGCGTGGTGCAAACAGACCAGAATGGTCTCGTCGGTCATCGCCTGGGCAAGCGCGCCGGGGTCGACACGGCCTTGGCCATCGACGCTGACTTGCGTGCTGCTGAAGCCCTGGCTTTCGAGCCAAGCGATTGAGCCAAGCGTAGCCGGATGCTCGATCCCGGTGGTGAGGATGTGGCTGCCGAAACGCCGGTTGGCTAGGGCGGCACCCTTGACCGCGTGGTTGATCGCCTCGGTGCCGCTTGAGGTGAAAAGAATCTCCTCCGGCTCGGCGGCATTCACCAACTTGGCCAGGCGCGTCCTCGACTCGTCGATGGCATCGCGCGCTTCGAGGCCAAGCTGATGCAGTGCCGCCGGCGCGCCGAACTGTGCGCGTAGCCAGGGCTGCATGGCATCGACCACTTCCGGCAGCGGCGGGGCAGTGGTGAGGTGGTCGAGGTAAATCATCTTGGCCCGGCTGGCGCTTGGCCGGTGGTCGCATTTATTTCCTGCGCGTCTTGAAGGTGCGACTGTGGCCCTTGTCTGGGATGCTGATGGTGTATTTTTTACCGTTTGAGGCGACAGACATATGAATGTGGTGCGCGTCGCAGTCGCGCGTGAGGTTGGCGATGAATTCGTCCGTCGTGTTGTTCTCGATGTCGGCGCGCAGGTTTTTGTGGAGCTGATACATCGCCCCTACCCGGGCGCTTTTGACGGCGGCAAAGGAGGAGGCGCCGCAGCCCTTGGTCACGCCGTTGTTCATCACCGAGACGGTCGGCGCGAGGCTCTGGACGAAGATTGGGTTATTGCTGAAGTCGAGCCCGTGGTGGTTCACCTGGTAAACGTCCACGGTGCCGACTCGGTTGTGCGGCGTGACGAGGCGCACCTCGGTGTTTTGCGTGAGGTCGCCGCCATCCCAAAACCGGAAGCCACCCAGTTCGACGACCACGGCCACGCTGTTTGCGTTGTCGGTGGGGTCCTCGGCAATCCACTTGACCTTATCGGTGAGCGGATTGCGCGAAGTTCCCTCGGGCACCGGCACGAATTTCTTCATCGCTGCCATGCATCGGATGCGGATCTTGGGCTGGCCGTCGACTTGTTTGAGCGGGAGTTCGGTGCCCGGTTTGATGATGTGTCGCTTGCCGACGGTCATGTTTCGGTACGGCTTGATGCGGAGCAAAAAACTGGAGTTGGCTCTGCCGTCCGGATCGCGTTCCGGGATGCCGTTATCCCACACGTTTTTGATCGGCATTTTTTGCGACAACTCCGCTGCGCCACCGAAGTGGTCGATGTGGAAATGCGTGACGATGAGGTGGTCGATCTGCTTTACGCCGGCGACTTGGGTGGCGGCTTCGTGCAGTCGCCCGGGGTCGCGGCCGCCCGGCATGCCGGTGTCGATGAGGATCGAATCGCCAGCGGGGGTGACGATCAGCGTGCCGCCGCCGCCCTCGACGTCCACCCAGTAAACGTCGAGTGTCTTGGAATCCTTGGCGGCTGCCGGGCCGGCGACGGCTAGCGCCAACACAGTCGAAATTGTTTTAATGAGCTGTTCGAGTTTCATTGGACTCAATATCAAGGCCGGATGATGACGGAAGGGCAGGGCAGAGGCAAACCCGTTGTTGCGCTTGCTGGGCGTGGCTGAATAAAAGCGCCCTGCCCACGGTTGGCGGTATCCGGCGAACGCGCCTGGCCAAGCGGTTGGCCTAGGCGAGTTGAAGTTCGAGACTTCGGTGGGCGTTGTGCCAGTCGCGGATGGCTTGGCGCAGTTCCTGTACGGATTGCTCCATCTGCTGCTGCAGTTCACCAACCTGTTCTTTGGTGGTGCCGATCTGTTGGCGAAGTGCCTGAGTGTATTCTTCTCTGGCTTGCTCCCAGCTCTCGAGAGCGGCGGCGAGTTCCTCCTGAGACTCGGCGAAGAGGCGCTGGGCTTTTTCACAAATACTTTCCCCGATGCTGGAGAGTCGTTCGTTGAGTCGTCTCTGTTTTTCCCGGATTTCAGCCACGGCGATGACCTCGTTTGGGACGCGGCGCAGACTCGAGATGAGCCCGAGTTTCTCAAGCGCGCGGATGCACCACTTGGTGGGATCGAACTGCCACGGCTTCACGCCGTTTCGGTAGTCGTGCTGAAACTCATGGTGAAAGTTGTGGTAACCCTCGCCGAAGGTGAAGAGTGACATGAGCCAGCTATCCTTTGCTGTGCACTGGATCGAGTACGTTTGCCTCCCCAGAGTGTGGCAGAGGCTGTTGATGAAAAAAGTCATGTGGTGTACCATCACAAGGCGCGCGACACCGCCAATGAGCAGCCCGGCCAGTGCACCGATGCCGCTCTCGGCAAGCCAGCCGATGAGCGTCGGCAAGCCGAAGCCAACCGTGATTCCGATCGCTTCCCACCAATTGTGCTGCCACCGGATGAGAGGGTCGGCCTTGAGATCGTTTACGTTCGTCAGAGGCGCCTCACCCCCGAGCGGGCGAAAAAGCACCCACCCGATGTGGGCATGAAAAAACCCGAGATTGATGTTGTACGGATCGTCCTCCTTGTCGGTGTGCTTGTGGTGTCGGCGGTGGTCTGAGCACCACTCAAGCACTGAGTTCTCCATCGCCGTGGCGCCAAATACCAGAGTGAAGAGCCGCACCGGCCAACTGGCCTTGAACGACAGGTGCGAGAACAGTCGGTGATACCCCAGTGTAATGCTCAGGCCCGAGGCAGTGAACATTCCGACAAACACGGCGCCGTGCAGCCACCAGTTGATTTGTCCACCAAAATAATAGAGGAAAACTGGCAAGCCAATGAGGGTGGTTAGGAGGGTTCCGATCAGAAAAATCGCACTAACCCAACGCAAGTGCTGCAAACGGTAACTGAACTTCATAACAGGATGTCTGACCGCGAGCGGTCCTTCCCTTGACAACGGAAATTCGCATCAGATCTGTGTGAGTGCAATTCTTTTTTGCCGCAAATCCATGTGGTTTCTGAACCGCAAAAACCTTTTAATTCGATCAGTTTCATTTACCTTTTCGGCATGCTTTTCCGCAATCATAACTTTCTTCGTGCCGTTGCGTTCGCATTTTTCTGTCTGTCTGTCTCGGGGCCGGTCGCCAAGCCAAACATCCTCTTTATTGCCGTGGACGACCTGAACAACGACCTCGGCTGCTACGGCCACCCGCTCGTCCAGTCGCCGAACATCGACCGCTTGGCCAGGCGTGGCATGCGATTTGACCGCGCCTACTGCCAGTACCCCGTCTGCAACCCCAGTCGCGCCTCGCTCATGACCGGCCTCTACCCTGAGCAAACCGGCGTGCTTTCCAACGCCGGGGACTTCCGCAAGCGCCACCCGGACATCATCACGTTGTCGCAGCATTTCATGAACAACGGTTACTTCGCCGCGCGGGTCGGGAAGATTTATCACTACGGCGTGCCGCTGCAGATCGGCACCGACGGCAAGGATGACCCGGCGTCGTGGAACACCGTCGTCAACCCGATCGGCATCGACCGTACCGAACTGGAGCCGGTTGCCACCTTGCAGAAGGGCAAATATGGCGGCACGCTGAGCTGGCGCATCGTCGAGAGCCGCGACGAGGATCACACGGACGGCAAAGGTGCGTTCGAGGCGATCCGCTTGATCGAGGAAAATCATCCCGACAAAACCGGTAAGCCGTTTTTCCTCGCGATGGGGTTTTTCCGGCCGCACACCCCATATGTTGCCCCGGCGCACTACGCGAAGCTTTATCCTCTCGACAAGATCGACCCCGTGATGGAGAAGCCCAGCGACCGCGATGACATCCCGCCTGCTGCGCTCGCCGACCGGGTGCATCAGCGCGATTTGAACTTGGCCCAGCGCCGGGAAATCATTCAAGCCTACTACGCCTCCATCTCGTTGATGGATGCCTGCGTCGGTCAACTGCTCGACGCGCTCGACCGACTCAAGCTCGATGACAATACGATCGTCATCTTCTTCTCCGACCATGGCTACCATCTTGGTCAGCATGGTCTGTGGCAGAAGAGTGACCTGTTTGAGGGCAGCGCCCGGGTCCCGTTCATCCTCTCCGTCCCCGGTATGAAAAACGCCGGGCGAACCAGCGAGTCGCTCGCGGAGCTGATCGACCTTTATCCGACGCTGGCCGACCTGTGCGGCTTGGCCAAGCCGGCGCACCTCAAGGGCCAAAGCCTAGCGCCGGTGCTGGAAGATCCCCAGGCGAAAGTGCGCCAAGCCGCCTTCACCGTTTCCAATGCGCGAGGCAAAATTCCCGGCTACAAGGGTCGCAAGCCGTTGGGCCACACCATTCGCACCAAACGCTACCGCTACACCGAGTGGGATGATGGCAAGCACGGCGTGGAACTGTACGACTACCAAACCGACCCCAACGAATACACCAACCTGGCCAAGTGCGACTCGGGCAAAAAAGTACTCAAGCGTATGCAACGACTGATGCAAAGCACCCGAGCGTACACCCGCTAAAGCCGCCCAAGGGCGGTGTCGAGCGTGGAAAGGGCGCTGGCCATTTGTTCGTCGGTGATGGTCAGTGGCGGGGTGAGGGTGAGCACGGTGCCGCCGGAGATTTTGAAACTCAGACCATTTGTGAGGCAGTCGTACAGCACGCGCTCCGCTGCGTCGGGTTTGCTCAACTCCACGCCCATTGCGAGGCCGAGCCCGCGTACGTAGATGACGGCATCGTGGCGATGTTGCAACTCGCCCAGCCACTTGAGTGTTTCGGCTCCCAATTTTCTCGAGCGCTCGAGAAGGTTGTCCGACTCGATTACGTCGAGTGTTGCCAAGGCCGCCGCGGCACCGACTGGGCTTTTCTCGTGCGTGTAATGGCCAATCGCATGCTGCGGCACAATGTCGAGATCAGCACGGACGATTGTTGCGGCCATTGGCATCACGCCACCGCCGAGGCCCTTGCCGAGCACGAGGATGTCCGGCGTCACGCCGCTGTGCTCGCAGCAAAACATCCGGCCGGTGCGACCCAGTGCGAGCGGAATTTCGTCGAACACCAGCAGCGCGCCATGCTCGTTGCACAGCTCGCGGATGCGGTGCCAATAGCCGTCCGGTGGCCGCTCGATCGTCGTGCAGCGCATCGGCTCGGCGATCACCGCGCCGATGTCGCCCTCTTCGACGAGGATTTTCTCGATGGCATCGGCGTCCGCCTCCTCGGTTGGCCAAGCGACGTGAAAACAGCCGGGCAGCAGCGGGCCAAGCCCGTCGCGAAACAGCGCCTCGCCACCGACCGAGATGGCGTCCAGCGACGCGCCGTGAAACGAGTCGCGCATTGAGATCGTCTTGTGTCGGCCGGTGGCGTAGCGGGCGAGTTTCATCGCGATGCCGATGGCCGCGGTGCCGCCCGGCGCGAACAGCACCTTGGCCAAGTTACCCGGCGAGAGGCCGGCCAAGCGCTCGGCGAGGGCGATGGCCGGCTGGTTGGTAAAGCGCCGGGGGCAGAAGGCCATATCGTCGAGTTGTCGCTTGACTGCCTTGATGACTCTCGGATGCGCGTGGCCGATCTGATGAACGCTGTTCCCGTGAAAGTCCATGTAGCGTCGCCCGGCGGCATCGGTTAGGTAAATGCCTTCGCAACCAGTCAACTCAGTAAGGCACGGCGTGGAGAGGGACTGGTGCAGAAATGCGGCCGAGTCGCGGCCGAGCGTTTCGCCGGTTGCGTCGTTCACGTTGGCCTGTTGCCAGGCGAGGCGGCGGTCGGAGAGGTTGACGTCCCCCTCGGTGCGGTCTACTTGGCCAAGCGGTTCGTTCGTCGAAGTCATGTGCCATGCACCATAAAGCAAGCCACCCAAACCGAAAAGAAATCCCGTTGCCGGGGGTGGCGGGATACCGCATGATCGGCGTTACGATGAACTTCCGTTGGGCTTTGGTCTGGTGCCTTGCGCTTTTCGGCATGGATGAGCCGGTTGCTGCTGCTCTTGGGCAATTGCGTGCCGGGGCGGCGGTGGTCGATATCACTCCGGCGCTTGGCGTCGCCAATGGCGGCGTGATCGCCCGGGGCGGGCTGGTCACTCACATCCACGACGAACTGCACGCGCGCTGCCTCGTGTTCGACGATGGCGCGACGCGCCTGGCTATCGCGATTTGCGATATGCGAATGCTCGGTGGTGAGGTTGTGGCGCGCGCCAAGTCGCTGGCCGGGAAGGCAACTGGCTTGGCACCGGAGAACATTCTCATAGCCGCCACGCACACGCACGCCGCTCCGGCGCTGGTGGGGATTCATCCCGAGCCGAGGGATCGCGCGTATGCGGAGTTCGTTGCTCGCCGCATCGCCGACGGCATTACGCGAGCGGGACATCGCCTCGCGTCGGCCAAGGTCGGCTGGGGATTCGGCACCGCACCGCGGCATGTGCACAATCGGCGATGGTTCATGAAGCTGGGGGCGGTCGCCGCCAATCCGTTTGGTGGCGAGAGCGACGAGGTAAAAATGAATCCGCCGCGAGGCATCGACCTGCTTGAACCGGCCGGGCCGGTTGATCCGCAGGTGTCGGTGCTCGATGTTCGACACGTCGACGGGCGCCCGCTGGCGTTGTTGGCAAACTACGGGCTGCACTACGTCGGTGGCTATCGGGCCGGCCATGTTAGCGCCGATTACTTCGGGATGTTCGCCGACCGGGTGCAGGAGTTGCTCAAGGCAGACCGGCAGTACCCGCCTTTTATCGCCATGATGTCCAACGGCACCAGCGGCGACGTGAGTAACAACGATTTTCGGGCCAAGCCGGAGCGGTTGCCCGCTTGGGTGAAAATGCAGCGCGTGGCCGCCGACCTCGCCGCCGAGGCGGTGAAAGTGGCCGGTGGCATCAGTCATCACGCTGCCGCACCGCTGGCCGTGGTGGCGACCGAACTGCAGCTTGGCGTGCGCAGGCCCGACGAGGCGCGCTTGGCCTGGGCGCGCCGCACCTTGGCCAACGATCCCGATCCCAAGCGGCTGACGCGCCCGGAGATTTACGCGCAGGAAGCGCTTGCGCTGGCGAAGTTCCCTGCCAAGGTGCCGGTATCGTTGGCGGCGTTTCGCATCGGGAAACTGCGTATCGTGACGGTGCCGTGCGAGATGTTTGCCGAGACCGGGTTGGCGCTGAAGCAGGAGGGCGGGCCGGGGCCGCTGTTCATCATTGAGCTGGCTAATGGTTATCGTGGCTACCTACCTACGCCGCGCCAGCATGGTTGGGGCGGCTACGAGACATGGCCTGCTCGATCATCGTATCTGGAAGAGCAGGCCGCGCCAAAAATCCGCGCCTCGCTGCTGGATCTACTAACAAAACTGTAACACCCATTCGACAAATGAAATTACAACAAACTGTTTTTGTTTCACTCGCCTGCGCGCTGTTTGCGTCGTCGGCCGTCGAGGCGACCAAGCGCCAGCCGAACATCCTGCTCATCATGGCGGATGACCTTGGTTTCTCAGATCTTGGCTGCTACGGTGGTGAGATTAAGACTCCTAATCTCGATGGCCTAGCGCGTGATGGCCTTCGTTTCACTCAGTTTTACAATACCGCGCGTTGTTGGCCGACGCGGGGAGCTCTACTGACAGGGTACTTTGCCCAGCAGATTCGACGAGACTCGGTTTCTGGCCTGCCCAAGGGTGTCCGCAGTGGAG
>DASCOW010000417.1:0-5967 GCA_036012205.1 Verrucomicrobiota bacterium | reverse complement strand
GGTGCTCATGGCCTACGGCATGAAGGACTGGCGGGTGCCGCCCAAGCACGGCCGCATCCTTAAGCGCGCGCTGGATCGGAACAACATCCCCAACAAGCTCATCATCAAGGCCAACGAGGGCCACGGCTACCGCAACGAGAAGAACGTTTTCGAATTTTATCGGGAGGTCGATGCCTTTCTCGAAACGCACATGAAATAAAGCCAGCGGTTGGCCAAGCGTTGACACCGGCCCTCGGTTTTCCTAGCGTTCCCGCGCTAGTGAGGGACGATTCCGGGCTAGGTTTTGGGTCTTTCCGTTTCAGCAGTAATTCAAATGTCGAATACCATTCTAGTGGGCGCCCAGTGGGGTGATGAGGGCAAGGGCAAGATCATCGATTTCCTGACCGAGCAGGCCGACATCGTCGTGCGTGCCCAGGGCGGCGCCAACGCCGGCCATACCGTCATCGTTGGCAGGACGCAGTACATCCTGCATCTTATCCCATCCGGCATCCTCCGCAAACGCACCACCTGCGTCATCGGCAACGGCGTTGTCATCGATCCCATCGGCCTGCTGGAGGAAATTGATGGCCTAAAAAAATCCGGCATCGATCCTGCCGGGCGGCTGCACGTCAGTGACGCCGCCCACATGGTGTTCCCGTACCACAAGGCGCTCGACGCCGCCCGCGAGGCGCTCAAGGGCAAGGGCAAAATCGGCACCACACTGCGCGGCATCGGTCCGGCGTATGGCGATAAAATTGACCGCATCGGTCTGCGTATGGGCAGCATTCTCAATACGAAACAATTTGCAGAACAACTTGCGGAAGCCATCAAGCGGAACAACACACTGCTCAAGTCGCTCGGCGCGAAGCCGCTCCCGCCCAAGCGCACAACGGAGAGCGTTCTCAAGGCCGTGCGCCACCTGAAGCCGTATGTGACCAACACCGTGCAGTTGCTGCACAACGCCACTGCAGCGAACAAGCGTATTCTCTTCGAGGGCGCGCAGGGCACGTTCCTCGACATCGATCACGGCACCTATCCGTACGTCACCTCGTCGAACACCACGGCCGGCGGCATGTGCACCGGCTCCGGCATCGCGCCCAACCGCATCGACCGCGTGATCGGCGTGGCCAAGGCCTACACCACCCGCGTTGGCGAAGGCCCGATGCCGTCCGAAGCCCGCGTCGTCGGCGACCTGCTGCACGGCATGGGCCGCGAATACGGCGCCACCACCGGGCGCGAACGCCGTTGCGGCTGGTTCGATGCCGTCACCGTCCGGCAAGCGGCCATGCTCAACGGCATCACCGACCTCGCGGTCACCAATCTGGACGGACTGGACACGCTTGAGTCGATCAAGGTATGTGTCGGCTACCGGATCAGCGGCAAACGGATCGACCACCAGCCCAGCGACCTTGGCCTGTTGGCCAGATGCCGGGCAATCTACGAGACGTTCCCTGGTTGGCAGAAACCGACCGACAAAATCCGCACGTGGAAGGGCCTGCCGATCAACGCCCGGCGCTACGCGAAGGCCTTGGCCAAGTTGACCGATACGAAGCTCAGCTACGCCTCCGTCGGCCCCGCCCGCTCGCAGACGATCACCCTTTAAACCTGACCGCTTGGCCAGGCGCATGAGCCGCGCAACGACACAACTCAGCGAAAAGGCCAAGGCTGCCCTTCCGGCGCACGTCGCCATCATCATGGATGGCAACGGCCGCTGGGCGGCCCAGCGCGGCCTGCCGCGGGTCGAGGGGCACCGCCGCGGCGCCGAGTCGGTTCGCGCGGTGTTGCGCTGCGCCTCCTCTCTCGGCATCAGCCATCTGACACTTTACGCCTTCTCGATCGAAAACTGGAACCGCCCCAAGGCAGAGGTCGACACGCTGATGAAATTTCTCGCCCGCTACCTCAAAACCGAGCGGGATGAAATGAACGATAACAACGTTCGACTGCGGGCGATCGGCCAGCTGGACCGCCTGCCCGGCTTCGTCCGCGAGCAGCTCAATGCCACCATCGCGTCGCTCGATCAAAACAACGGCACCACGCTGAATCTTGCCCTCAGCTACGGTGGGCGCACCGAGTTGCTGGACGCCGCCCGCGCGCTCGCCGCCAAGACGCAATCCGGCGAACTGGCCCCGGCGGACATTGACGAGCAGGCGTTCGCCGATCATCTTTATACCGTCGGAACGCCGGATCCCGACCTGTTGATCCGCACCAGCGGCGAGATGCGCGTCAGCAACTTCCTGCTGTGGCAGATCTCCTACGCCGAGTTGGTCGTCACCGAGCGGCTTTGGCCCGACTTCGATGAAGCCGATTTCTGCGCCGCGCTCGAGTCGTTCGCCGCTCGTGACCGGCGTTTCGGAAAAGTTTGACCCCGCACAACGGGACTGAAACCCTCCCTCCACGACTGTCAACATGCAGGATGACAACAAACTGGACGAGTTAATGGACGAACTCCCGGAGCCGGCTTCGTGGACACTCGTTTTTCTGCGGCGTTTCGCCAGCACCGTGTTGTTGTTGGGGCTGGTGTTTTACAGCCTGCTCGGCGGCAGTCCGTACGCGCTTTACCTCGTCGGCGGCGTGGTGATGCTGCTCAACATCGTCGGTCTGCTCGAGTTTTACGGTATGGTGGAGGAGAACGGCCTGCCCCGGTTCAAGTGGCTTGGCTTGACCGCCGGCATCACCCTAGTCGGGGTGCTGTTCCTGTACCTTTCCGGCTTGGCCAAGGCGCAGTTCGGCGCGCCAACATTGGCTGGAGTGACCGAGCTAGAGGTCGGCATCCTTGGCGTACTACTGCTGGTGTTGCTGGCTCGGCGAGTGTTCGCGCATCCGGCGCCGCCGTCGTTCTCGATGGTGGGCCACACGATGCTCGGCGTGCTGTATGTCTCGTGGCTGCTGGGTTTCCTGCTGAAGATTTATTTTTACGGCGTGTTGACCGGTGCTCAATTTGATCCAGGGTACTACCTGCTGTTTTTCATACTCGCGACCAAGTGCAGCGACATCGGTGCCTACTCGCTCGGTTCGCTGATCGGCCGGCACAAAATGATTCCCAGCGTCAGCCCGGCGAAAACGTGGGAGGGCTTCGCCGGTGCGATCCTGCTCTCAACCGGCGCCGCGATGCTGATGGCGAATTACTGGGGCGACACCCGACTGGGCGGAATGACGCTGGCGCACGCTCTCGCGCTTGGTCCGGCGCTGGCAGTCGGCGCGGTACTCGGCGACCTGGTTGAGTCAGTGTTCAAGCGCGACTCCGGCGTGAAGGATTCCGGTTCGTTTTTCCCCGGCATCGGCGGCATCCTCGACTTGGTCGACAGCCTGCTCTTCAACGCGCCGATGATGTACCTTTACCTCCGACTTGTTTTATTTAATGAGTAGCCACCGCGTTGCGAGATGAAAAACGTCGTCCTACTCGGTAGCACCGGCTCGATCGGCACCAGCACCATCAAGGTGGCAGAGGATCTGCCGGATGACATCCGCCTCGTCGGCTTGGCAGCGGGCGGCAACACCGAACTCCTCGCCAAGCAGGCGATTCAACTCCGCCCCGAGTTGGTCTCCATCGGCTCCCCGGAGAAGGCCGCCGAGCTGCGGACGCAACTCGACGGCATCCAAGTGGCTTCCGGCGAGGAGGGGCTGCTTGAGTTGGCTACGCTGCCATCGGCCGACATCGTGCTGATCGCTATCGTCGGCATTGCTGGGCTGCACCCGGCTCTGGCCGCGATCCGCGCCGGCAAGGACATCGCCGTCGCCTCGAAGGAAATTCTCGTGATGGCCGGCGAAATCGTGATGACCGAGGCCCGCAAATACGGCGTCCGGGTGTTGCCGGTGGACAGCGAGCACTCGGCGATTTTCCAGTGTCTTGAAGGCAGCGCGCCCGGGTCGGTGCGGCGGCTCGTCCTCACCGCTTCCGGCGGACCGTTCCGCGAGACGCCGGTCGGGCAGTTCGCTGGCATCACCGTCGAGCAGGCGCTCAAGCATCCGTCGTGGGTGATGGGCCGCAAGATAACGATCGATTCAGCGACGATGTTCAACAAGGCTCTCGAGATGATCGAGGCGCGATGGCTGTTCGACTGCCCAATGCCACAGGTCGATGTCGTTGTGCACCCGCAGAGCGTCGTGCACTCGATGGTCGAGTTCGTTGATGGCTCGATCGTCGCGCAACTCTCCACGCCCGACATGTGCCTGCCGATCCAGTACGCGCTCACTTGGCCAAGCCGCACGGCGAGCGATCGTGTGCAAACCGACCTGACCGCAATTGGCCGGCTCGATTTCGAGACGCCGGACTTGGCCAAATTCCCGGCGATTGGCCAGGCGCGCCGCGCCAGCGACAGCGGCGGCACGCTGCCGGCCGTGCTCAACGCCGCCAACGAGATAGCCGTCGATGCCTTCTGCGACCGACAGACGTCGTTTCCCGGCATCAGCGACGTCGTTGGCCGGGTGATGGATCGCCACGAGGTCATTGAGCAACCATCGCTCGACGAAATTCTCCAAGCCGACGAGTGGGCGCGCGAAGCCGCCCGGGACGCCCTCGGGCTTGGCCAAACGGTGGCGTGCTGCATTCATCCGGCGGTCAAACAGTGACCTCAAATAAAACATCCAGTGGTTCACCCTCATCCGGCCTGCGGCCACCATCTCCCAGCAGGAGAGGGTCGAGGTGAGGGGGAACGCAAAAAACAAGACGACATGCGATACACCACAAGGTTGCCAGCTCAAAAAAATATGAAATGGATTTTTCCCTGCCTGTTGTTCGCCGCTTGGCCTTGTGCCGCCGAGCAGGCCACGCCCGACGCCGAGCCCAAGCTGCTCGTACGTGCCCATTCCCACAACGACTATCATCACAAGCGGCCGCTCTTTGATGCGTTGGCCAACGGTTTCTGCAGTGTTGAGGCAGATATTATCTTGAGCAATGACAATCTTCTGGTTGGCCATGATCGGTTCGAGTTGAACAAAGAGCGTACCCTAGAGAAACTCTACCTCGCGCCCCTTGCCAAGCGGGTGAAAGCCAACGGCGGCAGCGTGTACAAGGCCAAGGCGCCGTTTCACCTGATGATCGATTTTAAGACCGACGGCCCCACGACCTACGCCGCGCTCAAGCCGCTGCTCGAGAAGTACCGCTTCATGCTTACCGCGTTTACAGCCGACACCACGAAGCCCGGCGCGGTGACGATCGTCATCTCCGGCAGCCGCCCGAGGGAGGCCATGGAGAAGGACGCCAAGCGCCTGGCCGGTTATGACGGTCGGCTGGGCGACCTCGGGAAGGCCGAGAGCCGGCATTTTATGCCGTGGATCAGCGACAGTTGGAGTTCGCACTTCAAGTGGCGCGGCAAAGGCGACTTGCCGGCGGGAGAGCAGGCCAAACTGGCCAAAATCGTGAAGAGCGCCCACGCCGACAGGCAGAAAATCCGCTTTTGGGCCGCACCGGACAATCCCGCCGCATGGGAGATTTTCCACAAGGCCGGCGTCGATTTCATCAATACCGACCACCTCGAAAATCTGGCCGAATTCCTGCAAGGCAGAGAAGCCAAGTGACCGTTTGGCCAAGCTCAGTTGTAATAGAAGGTGAAGCGGACGAAGCGGCGGTCTGAGCCGATTTCGTCCTGCATCTTCTCCGGCCAGGGCGCGTAGGGTGCCGGCTCTTTCACGGCTCGCTCGCACTTGAGGGCGAGGATGGTGTTCACCGTGCTGCGCTCCACCTGCACATTGGTCACCTTGCCGTCGGACCAAAGGTTGAACGTCAGCACCACCTTCCCGACGCTGGGAACGTAGTACTGGTTGAGAATCTGGTTCCAGCGGGTTTGGATGGCGGCGATGAGGCGGGCGTCGTAGTCGCCAAACGGCGATGCCTTGGCGTCGAGCCCCACGATGGTGGCCCGTTTTTTGACACCGCCGTCCTGCTTCATTTTCTGCCCCTGAATCATGGCCAACTGCTTGGCCTTGGCCTCAGCAACGGTGCGCGGTCGGCGCGGCTTGGGTTCGGGTTTAGGCTTCGGTTTGGCCACG
>DASCOW010000416.1:0-3684 GCA_036012205.1 Verrucomicrobiota bacterium | reverse complement strand
GTTCGCCGTCTGACACTTTTTCGATCTGCAGTTTGCTGCCCAGTTCCGGCCAACCGCCAAAGGTTTTCTGCCTCAAGTTTAACAAAATATCACTGCCCTTGGCCTTGCTGTTGCCAGTGACAACGCGTGAGAACGTATTGTGAATTGTCGTAGTCCGTTCGTCTGCCGGTAATTTATTGAACACCTTGAGTTGCTGTGGAGTAAAGAGCTTGGTTGCTGGGTTGTCGATCAATACACTCTTGCCTTTCAGGTGTTTGTTGAACCAGTTGAATGCAGGTACACGCAGTTCTTGCGAGTCGCCGTGGCCACCTGGGGTGATAGCGATGCCAAGGTTCTCCTTTTTACGGTGCAGGGTGTAAATGCGCCGCACTTGAGTGAACAGCCGATTGACACCATCGAGCGGGAAGATACTGTCGTCGTCGGTGTTGAGGATGAGTAGTGGGCGTGGCGCAATGAGTGCAGCGACTTGGGCAAAGTCCCAGCCGTACGTGTTTACGTGAAACATGCAGTCGCAATGCCCCTCGACGACACCATCGACAATGTGGTTTTGCAGGTCGGTAATCCCGGCGACGGGGGCAGCAACTTTCACACGTTTGTCGAGCGAGGCGATCCACCAACTGTACGCGCCGCCTCCACTGCGACCAGTGACACCGAGGCGATCACTGTCCACGAAGTCGAGCGATTCGAGGTAGTCAAGAGCCCTAATGCCGTTCCACGCCTCGACGCCGGCTGGCGTGTATCCCCGCGAGTTCCACCACCACATGCCTTCGCGGTATGTGCCGTGATGAAGGCCGGAAAGTTCACCAAGCTGGATTGTGTCAATTGTGAGGCAAACATAACCGTTTCGGGCGAACCAAGCGCCGTGGTGCTGGTAGTGAGTCTTGTTGCCGTAATCGACGCCGTCAATCCTCACACGGCCGTGGCCGCAAACGTACAGGATTGCCGGTGCCAAGGTGGTGAGGTTTTTCGGCACATAAAGATTGCCGGTGACGTACAGACCAGGGCTGGATTGGTAGTGTAGGTTGCGCACCTCGAACTCGTCGTGATGAACCACGCCGGTGACGGTGGCTTTGAGCGGCGTGCGCTCTGGCAGTGGATCAAGGCCGAGCATCTCATGGAGTTGCCTGCGGTATTGTTTCTCTTTGCCTTTCCAGTCGCCGAGTGACTGTATGTCGTCGAGGCAATTGTCGGCCAATCGTTTGGTTTCGAGCCTGAAATAATCGGCAAACATTCGGTCGCCAGGTGTCTTCAACTGCGCCGTCTGGGCAAGCGAGACAGCCAAGCTGCAGATCAAAAAAGGAAACAGTCTTTTCATGATGGTCAAATAGTTCTGGGGAAAGATTGGGTGATTGGACAAGGGGTGCAAGACATGTTGTATGTAAAACAGCGAGAATATCGCTTGAATTGTTAGCGTTAGAGTTGCACTTTCCGGCCCGTGAAATCCTTCGCTTGGATCGTTATAATTGGTTCTGCTACTCTGCTGCAAAAGCCCATTGCAGCCGATTGGCCTGCATACCGGCATGATGGCAACCGCTCGGCGGTCAGCGAGGAGACCGTCTCCGGCAAGCTGAATCTGCAGTGGGTGTTCGAGTCTCGGCACCGTCCGCGCACCGCATGGCCGATGCCGGGCGAGGAGACACCCCGGATGCACTCGGATCGGGCCTACAACGTTGTGGTTGCAGGGCGTACGCTGTTTTTCGGCAACAACGTGGACAACCACTTGTATGCACTCGATACCCGGACGGCGGAGGAGCGATGGCGCTTTGCGGTCGGGGGGGCGATACGTTTTGCGCCGGTAGTTAGTGGCGGTAGGCTTTATTTCGGATCGGACGATGGCTTGGTGTACTGTCTCGAACCCGCGAATGGCGAGTTGATATGGAAATACCGCCCGAGCCCAAGCGATGAGAGAGTGATCGGCAACAGTCGAATTATTTCGCCTTGGCCGGTTCGTACTGGTTTGTTGGTTGAGGATGGTACCGTCTATTTTGCCTCGGGGATTTTTCCGTATGAGGGGCTTTACATCGGGGCGGTGGATGCGGTCACCGGCAAGGAGGTTTGGCTGAACGACACAGCCGGAGACCAGGCGTGGGGGCTGGAGTATGGAGGGATGGCTCCGCAGGGTTACATCGTGGCGTCAGACTCGAGACTGTTTGTGCCGACTGGCCGTGGAATGCCGGCATCGTTCGACAAACACACAGGAAAGTTCATGAAATTCCTCAGCGGGGGAGGCAAGGTTGGTGGGGCGTGGGCGATGATTGATGAAGGCGAGTTATTCGCCGGCAATGATAACATAGGCACCGACACCAAGGTTACTTTTGACGGCAAATCCGGCGCAAGTCGGGGCGATCAGTTTTCGAGTTTCCCGTCGATCGACATGGTGCTTACGAAAGAGACGGCATACCTTGCCACACTAAAGGGAATTTACGCCGTCAATCGTGCCGGCAATGCCAAGGCGAGCAAGGAGCTTCCCAAGTTGTCCAAGGAGGAGGGAGACTTGGTGAAGTCGATTAAAACAATCCGGGAACGACACAAGGCCGCTGCCAAGGCCAACAAAGTGAACGATTTAGCCAAAGTTACTGCGGAGTTGAACATAGCCACCGCGCGGTTGGCCTCCATTGGCAAGGAGAAGGCAGCGCTCAGCGCCGGGCGCGTGACTTGGTTCATCTCCCGTGAGCAGCTCGGCCCGCTCCCCGTCGCGGGGGAGATAGGCACGCTAGCGCTTGCCGGCAAAACCCTGCTCGCTGGAGGCAATGGCTATGTGCTTTCGCTCAACTCGGGCAATGGGCAACTCATATCCATGTACGGCCTCTTGGGCAATGCACTAGGTCTTGCTGTGGCTGATGGGCGATTGTTCGTGAGCACCGACTCGGGCGCCATTCATTGTCTGGGTGAACAGCCCGTAGAGGGCAAGCCTCGCAAATTTACCGAGACTGCCAAGTCGATTGAGCTTGCCCAAGCAGACACTGCTGGTGCCGGGGAAATTAAAATGCGCAGTGGTATCGACACCGGTTGGTGCCTGATTTACGGAGCTCTTAACGGCAAGTTGGCGCACGCGCTTGCTGCGCAAACCAAGCTCAATATCGTCATCATTGAGAAGGACGCGGCGCGTCTCAAGGTGATCCGGCGAGACTTGCTCTTGGCCGGATTGTACGGCTCGCGAGTGATCGTTGCCGACTGGGATGCCGCCGATCTGCCTGATTATTTTGCCAACCTGATCATCTCCGAGCGCTTACTGCATGGTGATGATGTTCAGTTGCCGGTGGCGCAGTTGGCGCGCGTGCTGCGCCCGGCTGGCGGCGTGCTGCTGCTGGGTTCGGTGGCGAATTGGTCGACCGAGAATGTGGCAAGCGTTCTTGACGGCTTGAAGGCCAACGTTCAAGGCGGACACGAGGTCTCTCTGGAGCAAGGTTGGCTGAAGTTCACCAAGGGTAAACTCGATGGTGCGGGAAGCTGGAGTGGGCTGTACGGCAACACCGCCAACACATCGTCTACGCAAGATCGGCTCGTGAAGGGACCACTCGGAGTACTGTGGTTTGGCGAGCCTGGCTCCGAGCACATGGTTGAGAGGCACTCCCGTTCGGTGAGTCCGCTCGCCATCAACGGCCGTTTGTTTGTGCAGGGTATGGAGGTTGTCATGGGCTACGACGCCTACAACGGCACATTTCTTTGGGAACGAAAAATACC
>DASCOW010000415.1:0-8684 GCA_036012205.1 Verrucomicrobiota bacterium | reverse complement strand
AGGCTGTGGGGCTAGAGATCACATCCATACGGGATGTTACACCGATCCCGCACAACGGATGCCGCCCGAAGAAGCGGCGCAGAGTTTAACCAGAAATTTAAGGCATGGCACGATACACAGGTCCACGCGATAAGATCAGTAGGCGATTCGGCGTTCCCATCTTTGGGCCGTCGAAATATCTTGAGCGCAAGAATTATCCTCCAGGCACGCACGGTCCCCGTGCGCGCCGCAAATACACCGATTACGCGTTGGCGTTGATGGAGAAGCAGAAACTCCGCTTCTACTACGGATTGATGGAGAAACAGTTCCGCTCCATCTACGACAAGGCCCACCGGCACCGGGGCGTCACGGGCGAGATCATGCTTCAACTGCTTGAGTCCCGCTTGGACAACGTTATCTACCGCCTTGGCTTCGGGGCCACCCGTGCCCAGGCGCGCCAGATGGTTTCCCACGGCCACGTGGTGGTGAACGGCGGTAAGATGACCATCCCCTCCTACACCGCCAAAATCAATGATGTCATTGAGGTGAAGGATACGAGTGGCTCGCGGCAGTTGGCCACTCGCAATCTGGAATACTCCACGAGCCGGGTGGTGCCCGAGTGGCTGCAATTGGAGAAGGATGCTTTCAAGGGAACCGTTTTGCGGTTGCCCACGCGCGATGAGATACAGCCCATCGCGGATGAACAAACCATTGTAGAATTTTATTCCCGCTAAACTTCCTGTCTCTTAGGAGGCTGGAAAAGCAATTATATGGGCCCCCGCATCAGTGGGAATAATCGTGAAGGGGCCAGGTTAAAATTGCTCTAAATAACAAAAACATATGCCAATAAGACTGGGTCATTTCGAGAAACCAAACAAGCTGAAGAAGTCGGACGACTCGACCGACACTTACGCCAAGTACGAGGCGGAGCCATTTGAGACTGGCTTCGGCCACACCATTGGAAACTGTCTTCGACGAGTGCTTTTGTCCTCGCTCGAGGGGCCGGCTATCACCTCTGTGAAGATAGAGGGGGCAGATCACGAGTTCACCACGGTGCCGGGCGTCGTTGAAGACGTCACTGACATTGTGCTGAACCTCAAGAAAATCAGATTCCGCCATACGAACCGGGAATCGCAGGAAGTTCGCCTGAGCGTAACAGCAGAGGGCAAAGTCACCGCAGGTGACCTGGAACTGCCTCCCGGCCTAAAGGTGGTTAACAAAAAGCAGGTCATCTGCACCACTGACAAAAAGAAGAAAGTCGACATGATGATGGTAGTCCAGGTTGGCCGCGGATTTTTATCCGGCGATGCCAACAAAAAAGAGGATCAGGCCATCGGCGTGATTCCCATCGACTCCATCTTTTCGCCGGTCACCCGCGTACGGTACGAGGTTGAGGCGGCGCGTGTCGGGCAGCGCACTGATTATGACAAACTAGTGCTGGAGATCAGCACCGACGGCGGCATGACTCCCGACGAGGCTCTGAACCAGGGCTCCGAGATCTTGGCGCATCACTTGGACGTCTTCACCGGAATCAACGACGAGACGTTTGAGTTCGAGCAGGATGCCAAGGCCAAGGATGAAGATCGCGAAGCCATGCGCAAACTGCTCAACACCAGCGTCAACGAGATTGAGTTGAGCGTTCGAGCGGCCAACTGCCTCAACAACGCCAACATCACCACGCTGGGTCACCTTGCGATCAAATCCGAATCCGAGATGCTCAAGTACCGTAACTTCGGCAAAAAATCCCTTACTGAGATCAAGGATAAACTCAAGGAGTACAACCTCTCACTGGGCGAAAAGATCGATCCAACCCTCCTCGACATCCCTCCCACGGCGCCTCCGCCGGAAGCATTCGAGGATGCCCCAATCGAAGGGGAGGAATAACACTGACCACACCCGCCACAGCCGTAAGTCATGCGACACAGAATAAGAACCGCTAAGTTGGGCCGCACCGGGGAGCACCGTAACGCGATGCTCGCCAACATGGTGTGCAGCCTCATTGAGCAGAAGGAAATCACCACCACCTTGGCCAAGGCCAAGGCTGCGCGCGTCGTCGCTGAGAAAATGGTCACCCTTGGCAAACGGGGCACCTTGCACCATCGCCGCTTGGTTGCCGCACGATTGCGTGCGCCTCAGCGCAAGTTTTTTCCGAGAACAAAGGGTGTGTCCGGCAAGCAGCTTCGCGAACAATGGAGCCGTGAGCACGATGTGGTTCGCATTTTGTTCGATGAGATCGCTCCGTCGTTTCAGGATCGAATGGGCGGCTACACCCGCATCATAAAGGTAGCTGGCGCCCGGAAGGGAGACGCCGCGCAGATGGCCATCCTGAAATGGGTTGATGAGCCGCTGGAGGAAAAAGACAAGGCATCCCCGACGTCTGTCGCCGAGTCGGCATCCGCGCAAGACGCCGCCGTGGAGACGGTTGAAGCTGCCGATGCTTCCGCATCCGAAGAAGAACCTTCTGCCGAAGCCGAAGCCAGCGCAGAGGTTCCCGCCGAAGAATCGACGCAGCCACCCACTGCTGAGGAATCTGCTGGTACAGACGAATCTGCCGAGGAAAAATAGCCTCTTTCTTAAACATATTTAGCAGGCCTGTCAGCTGACGGGCCTTTTTTTGCCGCTTGCTTAGGCAGGGATTTCACTTGAGCCGGTTCGCGGCAACAGAATACCCTCGCGGTGTGGCGACACTTCGCATGAACACAGTTCTGGCAGGGCTAGGTCTGGTCGGCCTTTGGCTGACTGTTGCCCAAGGCTTGGCCCAGTCTGCCGGTGCAGAGAATCTGGCCGACCGGCTTGGCAAAGCGATCGATGCTGGCGATGCCAACGCCGCCTTTCGCCTTGCGGAACTGTGCCGCTCCGGCGAAAAGCAGGTACCGATCGATCTTGCCAAGGCTGTCTCTCTCTACAAAACCGCTGCCCGGCTTGGGAATCATCCGACGGCGATGAACGCGCTGGGCATCCACTACGAGCAGGGCTGGGGTGTGAAGGCAAGCAAAGCGCTGGCTCTCCAATGGTACAGCAAGGCAGCGCGGGCCGGGAGCGCCATGGCCATGGCCAACTTGGGAAAGATTCATGCCCGAGGCGATGGCGTGCTGCAGGATTACCGGATTGCCGTTGCGGAGATGAAAAAGGCAGCTGGCGACTGGATAACCGTTCGGGTGTCGGCATCCGAGTTGGGCATTTCGCAGGACAGTCCGTTCAGGTTCAGCGCCGCTTCCATCGCGTCCGCGAACAGTCAGCCTGAAATCGACTGGGGGTACTCCCGCCGGGCTGAGTGGGACGGTGTATCCTTGCGCAAGTTTGTTTCTGACAGGCAGTTTGACTCCGCAAAACTGGCGGACATCACCGTGGTCGACGTGCGCAGCGACGGCGACGACCTCCTGCTTGACATCGCCGTGTTTGGTGGGGCCAAGCGGGAGGGCGTGATCCACTTCATTTGGTTCTTTGACACGGACGGTCGTGAGAGTGGCATCGAGGTGTTCCGTCTCCAAGACGCGCCGCCACTCGAGCCGGTGCGTCTGCCGCATGCCGACCGCGCATTGCAGATCGTGCTGCCCCCCAGTGGTGCCCTGTCCCTGCCGGTGTACCTGTTGACTGCCAGCAAGCCGAAGCTAATTACTGAAGGCCGGTTATATCGTGGTGACAACGTCGCGGCTCAGTACGATCTCGGCATCATTTACTCCCAGGGCAAACAAAATCCGCGCGATGTCGGCGGCGACGTGAAGCAAAATTTCCGGCTTGCGACCGACTGGTTTTTTCGCGCTGCGGCCCCGCGTCTGAATCACGCCGACTATCCGCACGGCCACGCCGGGGCACAAAACAACCTTGGCGTGCTCTACTCCAAGGGAAACATGTACCGGCGGGAGGATCGACGCTCGAACTCGAAACAATTTGAACCCAAGCCGTATAAGCAGGCTGCACTTTGGTTTCGCCTGGCCATTGCGCAGGGCTACAACGAGGCCTACTCCAACCTCGGGTTTCTGTACGAACAGGGTATGCTTCTTACGGATGCCCGTGGCCGCACAGTGCCCAGCTTGTACCGGGAGGCGCTGGGGCTTTACCTAAAGGCCGCCGATCCGGAGGCTCTCGTCCGCCTAAAGGGGGAAAAGACGCTGGGAAAACTCCACCAAAATGTGCCCGGTCTCACCGTGGCACAGTACAATCTTGGTTCCCTGTTTGATCCCGGTGAACTGATCGCCGACGGGCTGCCTCCCGGGGCTGCGGAGGAATTTCGGCGGAACAAAAAAGGGGAGCGCGCCGACTTTTGGTACAGTCAGGCGGCCGCCAAGGGGAACGCCAAGGCGCAGGTGGCCTTGGCCAAGCGGATTTTGGGGCGGCGCGCCCTTGGCTTGGAGGATCGGGCGGTGGCTCTCAAATGGCTTTACCTCGCCTCCGACAAATCCGACGGCGAAGCGTTCCGCTTGCTGGAAGGGCAGGAGAACCAGCCCGTGAGCATCCTGAAAAAGGCGAGGGTGGCGGCCGACCTGTTTTTACCCGACCTCGAGACTGCGGGTGAGGTCGATGAGGCGCGAGAAAACATGGTGCAACTCGCCGACGCCGCCGTCCGGGGCGACATGGAGGCGGCCCATCAACTGGCCATGATGTTCCAACTCGGTACAGCCCCGGCTCGGCAGGATTACACGCGGGCCTTTCGGTTGTATAAACTAGCCGCTGAGGCGGAGTACGCCGCTTCGCAGTTTCATCTCGGGATGCTCTACAGCACCGGCAACGGTATCCCGTACCGGGCCAAGCGCGGCATCGGCGGTTTCTCTAATCTGAAACGCGCCTACAACGTCGAGGCGGCACAGTGGTACAAAAAAGCCGCCGGCCACGGCCACGGCGAGGCGGCCTATTACCTAGGCAACCTCTATGCCGCAGGATCGATCGATCTGAAGCAGGACTACAAGTTGGCCCTGAAGTGGTATCGTAAAGCCGATTCGCTGGGTAACATCGATGCACTCAACAACCTTGGTTATCTGTACGACGAAGGCTTGGGTACGCGGCGAGACCAAGCCAAGGCCCGCGATCTTTACACCCAAGCAGCCGAGGCCGGAAACGCCGGCGCGCAGATGAATCTTTCGGCCTACTATTTCAAGGGGTTTGGCGGGTTGCGCAAGGACTTGGCCAAGTCGCTTGTTTGGGCACAAAAAGCCGCCGATCAAGGCGAACCGGGCGCAGCGGAGAAAGTCACCGCCATCACAAAGTTGATGAAGCGCGGCAAATAACAATTCCTGAACCATGAAACACATAAAAGCATCAGTAATTCTAGGCACCATCGTGCTGTTGCAGGCGGCTGCGCTGAGGGCCGGAAACGTCCGCGAAGAGTTGGGCGACAGTAAATACAAGCTTGTGCACGAGTCTTACGCAAACAACAACTGGGAGTTGTTTGTCACCTCGGCCGATGGCAAGTCGTCGGTCAACCTCACAAACACGCCCGGCGTCAACGAACTGTACCCGCAGGCGTCGCCGGACGGTACCAAGATTTGTTTCCTCATTGATAACGGGACAGGTCGCGCAACGATCCGCAGTCTGTGGGTGATGAACTTCGACGGCACAGGCCGCAAAAAGGTTACCGACCGCGCACGCCAGCAATGCTGGGCGCCCGACAGCCAGACCATCGCCTTCCTGCCGCAGGAATATTCAAAGTTCAACGTGACAGATTATTACACCAAGGGCATTAGCTTTCATCATTTGCCGAGCGGCAACACGCGCGAGCACGTCAATACCAAGCTGTTGCATCACCTTTACAACATCAGCTACGCGCCCAATGGCAAATGGATCGTCGCCACCGTTCACGCCGGCATGGGGTATCGTCACACCAACCTGTTGATCGAAGCCAACGGCAACAAAGTCATCAACCTCGGCATTGACGGCTGCCGCCCGACCTTCAGCCCGGACGGCAAACACATCGCATGGGGCGCTGGCGATCACGAGTTGGCTGTCGTACCAATCGACATTGAGTCCGACAACCCGAAGCTGGGCAAAAAGTTTTTTCAAGTCTTCGATAAGCAAAACAAGATTTACCACGTGGACTGGTCGCCCGACGGCCGGTTCCTCTCACTTAGTCGAGGCCCGAACGGCAAGGGCGACATCACTAAGCCAGGTACCTATGAGGCCGCCTGCGAGATCGTCGGCGTCCACGCCAAGGGTTGGGACATTTTCGCAGTGAAAGTGGCCAGGGGCAGCTCGGTCACCATCGGTCACAAGCCGGTTTATGACTGGCAGCCACTTACTCGCAACGGTTACAGTAACAAGGAGTCCGACTGGTTTCTCCCGCCGAGCAAATGACCCATCGGTGGTTAAAAGGTGCGCTTGGCCTGCTCGCGCTTGGCTTGGCCGAAGGCTGCGGTCCGGCTCCTGCTTCACAGGCCAAGCCGCAGTCGGTCACCACTGCAAGCGGCGTGCCGATGATCGTCGTCCCGACCGGCTTATTCCAGATGGGCTCCGACGACTACGAGGCCGACGAGGGGCCGCAGCACGAGGTTCGCATCAGTTCATTCCTGATGGATCAGTTCGAGGTCACGCACGACTTGTTCGTCAAGGCGCAGTTGCCTAATCCTTCCCGATGGCAGGATGACATTCGCAAACCGGTCGAGCGCGTGCGTTGGCGAGAGGCTAAACTTTACTGCAACGAACGCTCGTTGATGGAAGGGCTCACGCCCTGCTACGACGAGGCCAAGCCGGGATGGCCCTGCGACTTCGCCGCCAACGGCTATCGGTTGCCGACTGAGGCTGAGTGGGAGTACGCCGCCCGCGCCGGCACCGGCCGCCTGTACAGCTTTGGCGCCCCGGCCAAGCTTAAGGCCAACGGTTGGTTTGCCGACAACGCTGGCCAACGCACGCACGTCGTCGGCACCCGTCGGCCTAACGCCTGGGGGTTGCACGACCTTTATGGGAATGTCTCAGAGTGGTGCCAGGATGTTTATGAGCCAGACTATTACAAACGCAGTCCTGCTGCCGATCCGCTTGGCCCGGCAGGGGGCGCCGGCGACACTCGGCGTGTGATGAAAGGCGGATCATGGAAGGCGTCTGCCTCGATGTGCCGCGCCTCGTTCCGCAAAGGCCAACGCACCGGCGACACTGACGCCTGTTTCTTTACCGACTTCTGCGGTTTCCGCTGCGTGCGCCGCGTGACGCCGGCCGATGTGCTGTCGCTCTTGGCCAAGGCGGCTTCGGAAAAGTAGGCCATGCTTTTCCACACTTGGACGTTTCTCCTCTTTTTTGCCGTAACGATTGCCGGATTTTGGGCGCTGCGCCCGACCCGGTTTTGGCTGCACTGGATTCTACTCGCCTCAGCGGTCTTTTACGGCTGGTGGCATCCGTACTATCTTCTGCTCGTTTTTTATTCCACCGCGCTCGACTACTTCATTGTCGGCTGGATGGAGCGCGACACGCGCCTGGTCAAGCCGGGGTGGAGCTTGGCCGCGAGCGTTGCGACGTTCGTCGGTTCGGTGGTGGTTGGCCTGTTGGCGCCGGCAGGGTGGGGTGGATTGGCGGTGGCGGTCGTTTTTTTTGCGGTGGTGTTGGCGGTGGGGCATTGGAGGCGGAGCCGCCGTTGCTGGCTGGTCGTCAGCATCATCAACAACCTGTCGGTGATGTTTTTTTTCAAGTATGCGGCGTTTGCGATTGAAAACATGAATGCTGTGCTGGCCCGGGCCGGCGTGGGCTTGCTGCCGTCCGCCGAGTCGCTGATGCCGCCCGGTTGGGAGTATGTGCTGCCGGTCGGCATTTCGTTTTACACTTTCCAGTCGATGAGCTACACGATCGACTTTTATCGGGGCAACATCGCCCGCGAGCCGAGCTTCGTGCGTTTTGCGACGTTTGTGACGTTTTTTCCGCAGCTCGTCGCCGGGCCGATCGAGCGCGCGAAAAACCTGCTGCCGCAGTTCTCCAAACTCCCGCGTGTGACCGTTGTCGACGTCTCCGACGGCGCGTCGCTGTTCCTTGTTGGTTTGTTCAAGAAGGTGGCGCTGGCTAATTACATCGGCCCGTACGTCGACCGTGTTTACGGCGAAGCCGCAACACAGGGTGGCGCGGCGCTAACACTAGCGACGTTTGCTTTTGGTTGGCAGATTTATTTCGATTTCAGTGGCTACACCGACATGGCGCGCGGTGTCGCACGTTGTATGGGCTTCCGGTTGATGCTCAACTTCCGCAATCCGTACCTTGCCGTGAACCTCGCCGATTTCTGGTCGCGCTGGCACATCAGTCTTTCCACTTGGTTTCGCGACTACCTGTACATTCCGCTTGGCGGCAGCCGGGTAGGGAGTCTCAAGCTTTGGCGCAATCTGCTGATCACGTTCGTCATCTCCGGGCTGTGGCATGGGGCGGCGTGGACGTTTCTCATTTGGGGTGCGCTGCACGGCTTGGGATTGATCGCGAATCGCGCGCTTGAGCAGGCCGCGTGGTGGCGCGACCGCTGTCCGTGCATGGCCAAGCGCCTGGTTGTGTTCGTGTTTGTCTGTTTCGCGTGGGTGTTTTTCCGGGCGGAGTCGCTTGGCCAAGCGGTGGAAATTCTCCAGCGAATATTCACCACCGGTTGGACCGATCCGCAGATGCCGTTACTGCTTTTGCTGCTCGTCGTGTCGATCTGGGTTTACCAGTTCATTTACGAGTCGCCGCTGCGTGCATGGCTGGATGATCTGTTCTTATAGGAAGGATATTTTTTGTGGTATGCAACTTTCTGCCTGTGTGGATCCTTGAAG
>DASCOW010000414.1:0-1935 GCA_036012205.1 Verrucomicrobiota bacterium | reverse complement strand
CGCCGCCGTGGTCCTGCAACAAAATATGCCCGGGCAGTCGTACGCCGAACACCTCCAGTTTCTTAAACTTGCTCCTGGCGACCGCCGCCTTCAACTCGGCACTGCCAAGATCGTACGACAACACCTGTTTGCCGTTTAGGAAATGTTTCACCGTCTGCCCCTTCACGAGGATACGGGACGAGTTGAACTCCCCCGCCGGCTTGATCGGCTTGTCCTTGGACGGCGCAAGCACGTCATAAAACGACGCCGTGCTGTGTCTGCCGCCGTCGGGATAACCGGCATCATCAATCACCTGGTACTCGTGCCCCAGCGAGCCTCGTTCGCGGATAATGAAATATTTCACGCCGCTGTTCGAGCCCTTGGCAACTTTCCATTCAAAACGAAAATCGAACTGCTCGTAGGTGTCCCGGGTGATGATGTCGCCGCCACCGCCCTTGGGTGCACACTTGAGGCAGCGGTCCTCGATCGACCAGCCCTTGGCCGGGAACTGGCCGTTCTTGGAATTCATCCAATGCCCGGTTGACGAACCGTCGAACAATGCCACAAAGCCCTTCTCCGGCTTCGCGCTTTTCTTCTCAGCCAAGGCGGGACTCGTCATCACCCCGGCCAAGGCGACGGTCATCGTCAAAAATAAACAATGTTTCATTTCAATAAGTGAACAGCGAACCACAGCTTGCCCAAACGCCCTCAACCGGTCAAGTCAAGCACTCCAATCCGACAACTTAAAACATCAATCGGCTTGAGCGCTCCGCGAGCTGGCTGCTCCACTTCGACCAGAAGCCAAGCCGTTGGCCAAGCGCCTCCAGCTTTGCCAGGGGCAGTCTTTCCGCTCGCCCATCCATCTCGCCGTCAAGCGCTTCCCACGCCGGGCCAAGCGATTGCAACTCGGCATCCACCCCCGCCAACTCCACCTGCAACCGGTCGTGCACCTCCTTGACCCGATCGTTCAACTCCATCCCCTCGCCCATCAATGCCGCCTGCAACAGCGGCGAATCCTGTGTCTCTTTTTTCACCAAATACGCGTCCACTTCCCGGCACACTGCGCCGATCTCCATGAACCAGTCCGTCATCTCACCGGGGATCGACTTCACATTTCCCGGTGCGCGGCCAAGCTCGAGCTCAAGCAAATGCCGCACACGCGACTTGGCCTCGCGCAGGCAGTCGTGAGCCGCGTTTACCTCGGCGAATCGCCGCTGCAATGCCGACTTGGCTTCGTTGGTCGCATCATGCGCCCGGTCGGGATGCACCTCGACAGACAACTCGTGAAAATGCTGCTTGAGCACCTTGGCATCGAGCCGAGGGCGTCGGGGAATATCCAGAAGTGCGAAGTGATCGATCATTGGCGGAACGCTTGGCCGCCACGATCAGGCGCTAAAACTTTCGCCGCAGGAACAGGTGCTCGCGGCGTTTGGATTATTCACCTTGAACCCGCCGCCCTCCAGTTTATCAGCGTAATCAAGCTGGCTTCCAGTGACGTACAGCGCCGTTTTCGGATCGACCACCACCCGGATGCCGCCGCTCTCAACAAGAATGTCGCGATGCGCCGGCGCGTCCTGCAAATCCATCTTGTACTGCAAGCCGGAGCACCCGCCGCCGACCACCGCCACGCGCAGCACGCCCTCCGGACGCCCCTGCCGTTCAAGCAGCGAGCACACCTTGTTGCCGGCGTCTTCGCTCACCTTGAGCAAGCGCTCGTCGCCGACGCGAACCTTGGCCTCGGTGGGAGCCTCCTTCTTGGCCATGCCAGAAATCATCTGGCGACAACCTAGCCCAGTTAGCGTGAAACGGTCAATTGCCTTGAGTCGCGCTTGACCAAGCAGTAGGCTGCCGCGCGTCAGGGCCCACGGAGTACGGACTTACGAACCCCGCCAGGGCTGGAAGGCAGCAACGGTAGTTTGCTTCGTAATTGCCGTGGTCACCCTGACGTTTCCCAAT
>DASCOW010000413.1:0-2794 GCA_036012205.1 Verrucomicrobiota bacterium | reverse complement strand
CAGCCGTAGTTGCCGCCGCGGGTGATGAGGTTGATCTCCTCCCACTTGTTCTGCCCGACATCGGCCGCCCAAAGGTAGCCGGTTTCCCGGTCGAAGCTCATGCGCCAGACATTGCGCAAACCGTACGCCCAAATCTCGCTGCGCGTGTCGCCCCCGCGTTCGGTAAACGGGTTGTCTGCAGGGATGCCGTACGCCAGCTTGCCAGTGCGATCGTCGACATCGATGCGGAAAATTTTCCCCAGCATCGTGCCAAGGTTCTGTGCGTTGTCATGAGGATCGTTGGCTTTGCCGCCGTCGCCCGAGGCGAAGTAAAGCTTGCCATCAGGGCCAAACACCATCACGCCGCCGTTGTGGTTCCAGTATGGCTGCGGGAACTCAAGCAGGACACGCTCCGACTTCATGTCGGCCCGGTTCGGGTCCGCTTTGGCGACTGTGAACTCGCTGATCACGGTTCGCTTGGGCTTCTGCTGAGAGTAGTAGACGTAAAACTTCCCGTTGATGGCAAACTGGGGATGGAATGCCATGCCGAGCAGGCCCTCCTCGTTTTCCCGCCACGGTTTGCGTTTGGTGATGTCGAAAAACACCGCCCGCTTGGGCTTGGCCGCGTTTTTGTCTCTCGGCAAAATGATGACCGCACCGCCCTGCTCAAGGCAGAACAGCCGCCCGGACCGGTCCGGCGCGGGCTCCATCCAAAGCGGCCGGGTCGTTTCGAGCCCCTTCCAAACCGGCTTCAGTCCCACCTTGGGCAGTTCTGCCTTAATGACAGCCAGACCGAGTGCGAACGACATTCCCACGGAGAAAAAACGCAATTGCATGCGCGGAGTAAACTTGCTCCAGTCCTCCAAGTCAATCAGCGGGAAACCGATGTCAGGATTTGGCAGCAGCAACCGTTCTAATCGTGCAGTGGCTTTTACTGAAGAGGAAATTTTAAAGCAGCTGATGAATCAGCGCGACCGCGTGTCGGCGGCAGCCTGGCTGGTTGTTAGGGATACCCACGCTGCCGAGGACATTTTCCAAAACGTTGCCCTGAAGGCGATGACCAAAGAGGTTCGCTTCGAGAATGAAGGCGCACTGCTTTCATGGGCGTTCATTACCGCCCGGCGCGAGGGCATCGACTGGTTGCGCCGCCGGAAGAACGAGCCGGCCTTTCTCGACGAGGCGATCCTTGAGCAACTGGAACAGGAGTGGGTGGCCGAGAGGTTTGGCCAAGACGCCGGCCGAAGCGCGGCGCTGCGGGATTGCATCGGGGAGCTGCCGGCCAAGTCGTGTGACCTACTCAAGCGGCGCTACTTCGACGGGTACGCCTGCGAGGATGTGGCGCAACAGCTCGGCATCAAGCTCGACGCGATCTACAAACGACTCTCCCGCCTGCATCACGCGTTGAAAAAATGCATTGAAACCAAACTGGCCCAGCCGGCTGGCTGAAAATATCACCAGATGACATCAAGCGAGGAAGAGAACGAACTTTTGATGCGTTACCTGGATGGGAGGCTCGACCCAAATGACCAAGCCAGAGTCGCCGAGTTGCTGCGGGACGATGCAGAGGCACGAGCATTTCTGCGCACGGTGGCCGAGCAAGCGGTTGTCGTGGCCGATGTCCAGCGCATCGGGCAGCACAAGCCGCAGTCAGCCAAGATCGTTGCGCCGGAATTCCGCCCGTGGAAATGGGCAGTTGCCGCGGTGGCGGCTTTTGTGCTGCTGGTTGCGTTCGTGATCGCCACCACGCCGCCGAGGCACGTGGCCAAAGTCAGCACCATCATCGGCCCCTGCCAGTACATTGGCGCAGATGGCAAGGTGCAGGATGAGTTGAAAGCCGGCACTGAGTTGAAAGCCGGCGACACAATCCGGACGCGTTCGAGCCGGGCATGGGTCGAGCTGTCCCTGGACGACGGATCGGTGATCACCGTTGCCGGGCGCTCGCGGCTGCGGCTGCTCAACGTCCAGACTAGGCGCGGTTTCCAACTGGCCTACGGGAGTCTTTGGGCGACGGTGGTGCAGCGGGCCGGGTCTCAGCCGATCTCGATCCAGACTCCGACAGCGACGGTTGAGGCGACGACAGCGCAATTCGACCTAGAGGCTCACTCCCTGATGTCGATTGTACGGGTGAACGATGGCTCAGCAAACGTTGTGCGACTTGCTGATGGCCAAGCGGCCGATGTTATTGCCGATTATCAGGCTGTTGTCTCGTTAAGTCGCAGACAAGAATTTGCCGTGGTGAGCCAGCCGGAACCGGTCAACGTGTGGAACTGCAGCCTGCTTGCCGGCCGCGGGGCGGTGTTCGGCAAAATACTTCCGGCAACAGCCAAGCAGAAATCGCGCCTGGGGGCTAAACCTATGCTGATAGGTAAAAAAGCCACCATCTATGCAGCCAATTTCTCAGTGCAGTGCAGCCGTTCAGCGCCGGTGATGATTGAGAGCGGCTCAAGGGTTCGCATCCGCGGAACCACCCGGACGGGAAATCCGGTCTATTTCGGTATAACGACCCAACGAATCAAAGGGGGCTTTTTTGGCAAATATATTTGCAAGATAGATGCCGGGGCGCTTGGCCAGGCGAGTGAGCCGTGGCAGATCGAGATGGATTTAGGCCATTTCGGGCCAGTGGACGGGATGGAGCATCTCCCTGATTTGCCAATTGGCATGGAGTTAACTGACATTTGGGTTTTTTCTAAGGAGGAGCGCGCCGAGTTGGAAATTCATCGGGTCGAATTCCTGCCAAAGGAGATCGGCCAATGAACTACAGCGCATCAGTCATCGATGAAGAAGCCGCGCCGGTCAGCATCAAGGTTTTGCCCGC
>DASCOW010000412.1:0-1930 GCA_036012205.1 Verrucomicrobiota bacterium | reverse complement strand
GGGGTGAAAGCAGAGACGAGGAGCCTGAGCAAAGCGATCACCGATGCTGGTTATGAGGCAGTCGAGTGGTATTCGCTTGAGAGCGGAAAACTCAAGACTCATTCGTTGGCGGTTGCGAAGAAATCCAAATAGCCATGTGGGGACGACTTGGGGCTTGTGCCGCCTTCGTGTTGTCGGCTTTTTCGGTGCCAGCCGATGAGCCGATCATGAACATGATGCCCCGCTGGGACAAAGGATGGGGATTGCAATTGATCGATGAGTATCGCCACGAGGGTGATCTGCTGTTGGGCAACCGAACAGCCTATTCCGGTTTCACTGAAGATGTACATCTCCTGCATTTTCAGGGGGTGTACACCTGGGACCGGTCGGTTCGGTTGACGTACAAACTGCCTTACGTGCTGGACGCCCGGCGCGAGATGCCAGACGGCTTGGGTGGCAAACGGGTCGAGCACGACAGCGGAGTCGGCGATGCCACGCTGGCGTTGCCGTTGAAAAAATACCTCAATCTTGATGGTCGAAGCGGATCGTGGACGTTCAAGCCGATGCTGCTCGTGCCGTTGGCTGGCGACGATAATTACGAAATCTATGACAACGAGTGGGGAGTTGGCATCGGCTTGGGCTACGAGTTCGAAATGCACCGCCTTGCTTTTGTGAGTTCAGTGAGTTTTTGGGCGTACGAGAATGAGAAACCATCGGAATCACATTTGTCCCTAGATCTTGGCTATAACTTTAGCGCCCGAGGAACCAATGGTACGCTATTTTGGGAGACCGATTATCATCATGAGGATGATGGATCCGAGACCCTGTTGGCTGGCCCGGCGTTGTATTGGAATTTCAATGACACACTGCATATGCGCTTGGAATGGAAACATGATTTTCACGACCGTCAAGGCACGCTGGATCACGGTAATGGTGACCGTTACCTGCTAAGCCTCGGGATTGTTTTCTGATTTGAGTCAGCGCACGCATGCTTGACCATGTGTTTGGCAGAGGGGAAGCTTTCCACGTGCGACATATTTGCCTTTTCTTTGCATCGCTTGTCGTTGTTGTGGGTGACCAAGCGGTCGATCGCCCGAACGTTCTCTTCATTGCAATCGACGACTTGAATGACTGGGTGGGCTGTCTCGGAGGCCATCCGCAGGTGCGCACGCCGAACATCGATCGCCTGGCCAGGCGCGGTGTGCTGTTCAGCAACGCCCATTGCCAGGCGCCGATATGTAATCCGTCGCGCGTGAGCCTGCTGACCGGCGTGCTGCCGTCCACATCAGGCGTGTATGAACTGAACCAACCGCACCATTTGTCAACGGTGTTGAAAGATGCGGTGACACTCCCGGCGCATTACAAGGCCACCGGGTACCATGTACTCGGGCGCGGCAAGATTTATCACGGGCGCTACGAGTATCCGGCCGACTGGCATGACTTCAAAACCACCGGCGACGCGCGCAGCCAGCGTTGGCGCACCAAGCCGGTGTCGTCCATTCCAGGTATTCGCGTGCGCGACTTCGGGCCGATCGACCTGCCGGAGGAACAGTTTGGCGACCTGATCAATGCACGGTGGGCTGCCGGGCAACTCCAGCGCGATTTTGGCAGACCGTTTTTCATGGCTGTCGGAATTCGTTTGCCGCACGTGCCATTGTATGCGCCGCGCCGTTTTTTTAAACGTCATCCGGAGAAGCAGGTGGAACTGCCGGTTGTTAGCGGGGATGACCTTGCCGATTTGCCGCCAGCCGGTTTGCAGATCACGAGGTACATGCACAACACACCTCTCAACCACAAGTCGGTGGTCGCTTCCGGTAACTGGGGAAACGCCGTTGCTGCGTATCTGGCCTGCACCGAGTTTGTCGATCACTGTATAGGCGTGATGCTGGACGCGCTCGATGCCAGCGCCTACGCGAAGGACACAGTGATTGTTCTGTGGTCCGATCACGGC
>DASCOW010000411.1:0-2146 GCA_036012205.1 Verrucomicrobiota bacterium | reverse complement strand
CTCGAAGAAGCTGACCAGTTGCTCGAGACCGTCAAGAACACCGGCCGCAAGTACATGATGTTTGAGACTTCGTACTACCGCCCCGAGCTCTACGCAATGCACCGGATATACGACGCCGGGGGCTTCGGCAAACTCATCTACTCCGAGGGAGAGTACTACCATTACGCGGCAAAACCTCTCCCGTCCTATAAGGGTTGGCGGGTCGGCAATCCGCCCCAGTGGTATCCGACACACTCAAACGCCTACTACAACGGTGTAACCGGGGGCCGTTTCACCGAAGTCTCCTGCATGGGGATGCCCAGCGTGACCGACTTCCTGCAACCGGAGAACAACCCGTACAGGAATCCGTTTGGCACCGAAGTTGCAATGTTCCGCACCAGCGAAGGCGGCATGTCTCGAATGACGGTCAGTTGGGACACACCGGGCGACCACGGCGAACGGGGCCGCGTGCGCGGACAGAGAGGCTCGTTTTACAATCAATACGAAGGGCAGGAGAAAAATATGCCTGACATCCGCCGCCCGGTGCTCCCCCCCGGCGTAAGGCCTGGCGGCCATGGCGGCTCACATGGTCAACTCACGAACGAGTTCGTCCACGCGATCCTCGAAGATCGTCAACCGTGGATCGACATCGTCCAGTCACTAAACATGACCGTGTCCGGGATTGTTGCCCACTTGTCGGCCATGAAAAACGGAGAGTGGATGAAAATCCCACAGTACAAACTTTCGTAAGGAGCAACACACGACAGGCAACACACTACCCTGCCAAAAATATGAGATACTCTCTCCGCTCTCTTTTTGCTGTTGTCTTGTCGGTCGTCGCCGTTACTGCAATGGCCAAGCCCAACATCCTCTTCATCGCGGTGGATGATTTGAGGCCGTCGATAGGATGCTACGGGGACACGCTCGCCATCACGCCGAACATCGACCGCTTGGCCGAGCGCGGGGTGCGCTTTGGCCAAGCGCATTGCCAGGTGGCCGTCTGCAACCCTTCGCGGGCGAGTTTGATGACCGGGCTGCGGCCGGACATGCTGGGGGTGTGGACGTTGCCGATTCATTTCCGCGAGGCCAAACCAAAGGCGGTGACGCTGCCGCAGTGGCTGCGCCGGCACGGCTACACAGCGGTGGGACACGGGAAGATTTACCACAATCCGACGCCCGATCCGCAGTCTTGGAGCGAGCCAATCCGGCCCGTCCAGGCGGAGCGGGGTTATGCCGAGGGTTGGCAGGCACGCATCCGTGAAGTGCAGGCCAACCTGCCTGACGACGACTGGCGAAAAAACAACCTCCGCGGCCCGTCCACTGCAGCACCGGTAATTGACGATCACAAACTGGTCGATGGCGCCCGCACCAATCTCGCAATAGAGGATCTCCGCCGGCTTGGCCAAGCGAAGAAGCCGTTCTTCCTCGCGCTGGGCTTCATCCGACCGCATTTGGCCTGGATTTCCCCGAGGAAATACTGGAATCTTTACGATCCAAAAATGCTCCCGGTCATCACCGACGACGAGGTGACGCCTAACACGCCGCCGTATTCGCTTTCCAACAGCTACGAGCTGACGCATTACATGGATCTCATCGACTTCCCGAAACCGTGGGACGAGCGACGCGTCTCCGACACACTCGCGCGCCGGTTGATGCACGCCTACTACGCCAGCATATCGTACGTGGACGCACAGATCGGGAGACTGCTCATGGCGCTCGATGAGGAGGGCCTCGCCGAGAACACCATCATCGTGCTTTGGAGCGACCACGGCTGGAAACTGGGCGAACACAACGGCTGGGGAAAGATGAGCAATTACGAGATCGACACTCGCGTCCCGTTCATCATTGTCGCGCCGGGTCTGGAAACCGCCGGGCAGACGACCGACACGCCGGTGGAGTTACTGGATGTTTTCCCGACGCTCTGCGATCTGGCCGGCATCGACACGCCGGATTTCGTGCAGGGCGAAAGCCTGTTGCCACTGCTAAAATAACCCACGGCAAAACCGGACCGCGTGGCGCACAGCCAATATTATCGCAACCACGACGGCGGCGAATACATGGGCTATGCCATGCGCACGCGCACACACCGGTTTGTGGAGTGGCGCGAGTTCGGCACCGGCAGGGTGACCGCGCGCGAGCTTTACGACCATCGCGAGAATCATTCCGA
>DASCOW010000410.1:0-2340 GCA_036012205.1 Verrucomicrobiota bacterium | reverse complement strand
TGTCACTCCGAATCAGGTGGTTCATCTCAACGCGCACTCCGACCTGTTCGCACAGCAACGTGTCCGGCACGTTCAATGTTACGATGCTTGAGTCAAGCGAGAGCTCCGCCTTTGCGCCTTCATCACCAGCAGCAACCATCAAATTTTTTACAGCGAAGCCGTCATTTTGGGAGAGGAACACCGCAGGGATGGGAGTGAAGTCCAAACCACCAAGAATAAATCGCTCGGTGGCATTGCGATGGTTGTAGATTATCGCGAACACCGCCCCGGCATTGGCCGCGTTTTGGACTTTTTCAGAGAAGAACGCACCGCCGCGCTCAATCAATGCCGTCTTGCCGGCAAGATCGGTTTCGAGCGGGTCGGCTGACCTTCCCACATCCAGCAATGGAAGCGACTCGGTGGGATCATCTGTCACAAGTCCATTACCGGGGCTTGCCGGAAAAACCGTCTCTTCGCCGTTGGCGGTAATTCGCAGCTTCAATCCGTCATCCGGCACGCCGGTGAGGGTGTTTTGTTTATATGTTTTCTTCACCAGCGTTCCGACATTTCTCCAACGCTTGGCCAGCCGCACCGCCATACCCGCATCAGGCACGCCGTAACCGCTGTTAGGTGTGAACCAGTAACCGGCAGCGTTGGGTCGCAGAGACGGATCGTCAAAATCAAAATGCCGCGAACTGTTGATGATCACCTGCTGCACGTCGCGATAGCTCAAGTCGGGATTCGCGCCAAGGATCAAGGCGGCTACCCCCGCAATTTGTGGGGCGGTGAACGAGTTGCCACCACGAGAGATGGCGTGATAGCTACCGACCTCCGGGTCTTCGGCACTTGAACTGCGATTCCATCCAAGCGCGCCCATGCGGTCGGTGGAGTAAACCGGGTGCTTACCCGCAACGTTGCCGATCAGGCCCGAGCAAAGCACACAGGCGCCACCATTGCTGAAGGCGGCCACGCGGCCTGCCGGCCCCACAGCGCCGATGGTCACCACGCGAGGATCGTTTGAGTAACCGTCGTCAGCGGCGCTCCATTCTTCCTCCCGGTTGTTGCCTGCGACGCGAATCATCACCACACCCCTGCCTCCCCGGCCAGTTTGGATTGCCCTTGAAATGGCGTTGGCCTCGATGGCCGGCACCTCGATCTGCTCGATCACGCTGCTGCCCCAACTATGGTTTTGAACATGAATCTCGTTGTTTCTGTACTGAAACATATCGGCCACCGCTTCTTCACTGCCGAATTCATCCTGTGCCGTCCAGACAACCAGACTGGCCAGTTTGGACCCGGGCGACACTCCAACGATCCCCCGGCCGTTGTTGGCCTTTGCCAACGCCAATCCAGCAACGATCGTCCCGTGCCCTTGGTTACTCGCCGCCGGGTTGCCATCGGATTTGCCACTGGTGAAATTGAAATGATGGTTGTCCGCGCCTTGGCCTAAAAAATCAGTGTGAACCAGATCAACCCCGTCATCGGCAACACCGACCACCACACCTTGACCGGTGGATTCTGCCCATGCCTCCCGAATGTTGAACTCGGGGCCAAGCCGGTCGCCGGTTGCGGGATCGCGATTTTCGAGCGGCCATTGCGTGGAGTAAAGCGGGTCGTTCGGGCGCTTGGCCATCGGGGCCAATTTTTGCATCGGCCGCCTGCGCACCGGATGACTCACCAACACATTTGCCCGCTTGGCCAAGCGCTGGGCTTCCCTCAGAGCCTCCGCCACGTCGGCCGCCTGCAAAATGAACAATCCTTCTCCGAAGTTCCGATCCGGCTTGAGCAAACTCCCCTGCAACGTCTGGGCAAGCGTTGCCCCCTTGCCCAACTGCAGCACAACCCGCGAACCGAACTTGACCCTCACTGCCGGCCGATCCCGCTCGCGACCGGGAACCCAGTCGCTCGCCAAGCCGGAAGGATCGACCAAGTAGACAACCGGCCGTGGTGTCTTGAGTGCATACGCCTCCAATCCACTAACATCACCAGTGGACACTTTTGCCCCCAACGAGCAGGCAAGCCCAGCTTGCAGTAAGAGTATGGCCCACAAAATAATACGCACTGCAAAAAACCTACCAAACTCTCTCGCCCAAGCCCACACTAAGCTTGGTTTTGTTGGAGAGGCAGAGCATGTTTGGGGCATGATGACAGAGCAAAATCTGATCGGAGCGATCAAGGAACTTGAATCAGCAGTCGCTGCGATGAACGAGGAATCGAAGCCGGACTTGTTGCCGCACTTCAACCGGATCGACGAACTGACGGATGAATTGCCGCCCGGCACCGATCGCGAACTCATGCACTACCTTCGCAACAAGAGTTACGAGAAGGCCCGCCTCTGCCTTGAGGAACGCCAGAACGAGA